>NZ_JBRRCU010000001.1:0-194317 GCF_056759195.1 Stenotrophomonas sp. STEN083
CCAGGTCCAGGCCGGTGACGTGGATGGCGACAACGTGACCTTCGCCATCAGCGCGGGTAACGACAATGGCTGGTACGCGATCGATCCGACCACGGGTGTGATCACCCTGACGCCGGCTGGTGCAGCGTCGCTGGCGAATGACTACGAGTCGACCGGCAACAGCCACCAGATCACGGTGGTGGCCAGCGACGGCAATGGCGGCACGACCACCATCACCGTCACGCTCAACGAGTTGGACGTGGATGACAGTTCGCCGCTCATCATTGACGCTCAGGCGGCGGTGTATGAGGAGGGACTGCCGGGTGGCTTCCCGGACGGAAACAACAGTCCGACAACCGCGACCGGTCAGGTCGACATCAACGACCCCGATACCGTAGGCGGTCCGCTGACGGTTACTTTGGCTGGCCCGGTTGGCCTGACCTCTGGTGGCGAGGTGGTGACTTGGAGTGGTACCGGTTCCGTGGGCGATCCGTTGATCGGCACGGCAGGTGGCGAGGAGGTTATCAATGCGACCATCGACAACGAGGGCAACTACACGGTCACCTTGCTGAAACCGCTTGATCACTCGGGCAGCGAGGACCAGGCCCTGGATATCGACCTGACGGTAACCGCTGACGATGGCGTCAATCCTCCAGCTACTGGCACCCTGACGGTGACGGTGCACGACGATGCACCTGTTGCCAACCCGGGTTCGGTGGACGTGGTGCTGCCTGAGCAGGACACCAACGTCATGTTGATCCTGGATATCTCAAGCAGCATGACCGCTAGCAGGGTTGCCGGCATGAAGGCGGCAGTAACCGAATTGCTCGATACCTATGCAGGGCTCGGAAATGTCGCGGTACAGATCGTGGTGTTCGGCACAGCCGCAGGCACCCAGGCCTGGGGGACTTCATGGGGTGACATCGACGCGGCGAAGGCATATGTCAATGGCATCAACGCAAACAGCCTTGGAACCAACTATGACGCTGCCCTGCTCAAAGCGATGGACGCATTCGATGATCCAGGCAAGATCGCTGGAGGCAAGAATGTCTCCTACTTCCTGACGGATGGTGAGCCAAATCAGAACAGCAACTGGGGCATTCCTGGTTCAGCTGGAAACGGCATCAATGATGCGGAAGAGGCCGCATGGAAAGACTTCCTGGAAGCCAACCAGATCCTCTCCCAGGTATTTGGCATGGAGGTTCCGACGGGTCAGCAGGCCAATGCACGCGGCAACATGGACCGCATCGCCTATGACGGTATCAACAACGAAGACACCGATTCCGTCTTTGTGAATGATATCGACGATCTGCCGCCCATCCTGCGCGACTCAGCCATTGATGCTTCCAAGGGTGCAGTGGTGGATATGGACGGCACTCTGGGCGGGAACTCTGGTCTTGGTGCCGATGGCGGCGGATTGCTCGACATCACCGTCAACGGCCGGACCTACCATGACGACGGAAGCGTGACGGGTGGTGCTGCCAACGGCTTGTTCGATGCGGCGACCAACACCTGGAACATCCTTACCGAAGGTCCAAATGGCTCCGTCAATACCGGAGGTCGGCTGATCGTCAACATGGAGACGGGGGAGTACAGCTACACCCCGCCGATCATCGATTCGGGCACTCGGGTCGAGGACATCGGCTTCACACTGATCGACAACGATGGCGACACGGCGTCGTCGACGTTGACCATCACGGTCCATCCGGTGGGCACCGTCCTTCCGAATAGTGCAGATGGCGGACCGTCATTCGCCTTCCATGGTGACGAAAGCATCACAGGAGTGACGGGCGAACAAGCGCATGCCTTGCCGGCGTTGAGCGATCTGGTCGTGTCGTACGGGAGTGGAAGCCTGGATGCATCGCTGCCTGGCGGCGACATGCAGACCTTCTCCGGTCCGCTTACGCCGGTCGCGATGCCATTGCCCCTGGTGCATCCGCTGGATGAGCTGGACCAGCATCATCAAGCGATGGTGTGACGCATCTGGAGCCGGGTTGGCCAGCGGCCCATCCGGCTCCATCGGAATCGATGGCGTGGTACGCGCCCCGCAAGGGCTGGACGTTCCCGCTTTCCTGAAGAATCGAGGTCAAGAAATGAACAAGAAACTACTGACAAGCATGCTGGCGGTTGCACTCTTGGCTCCGTTTGCGAGCCATGCCCAAAGTCGCAGCAGCGCGGCGGACATCAATCCGCACGGGCTGGATTACAGTGACGTGACGATGGAAGTACCCGACTACGACGAACCGTTCCAGCGTGACGGACGGCGTATTCCAACTGCTCAGATCCTGAGCGTGAAGCCGGGGATCAACGATGGGCAGGTACGAGAGCTGTTGGGTGCGCCGCTGTCCACTGAGAACGGTGAGCGGGGGCCTGAATGGAACTACAACCTCAAGCTTGACGTGGCTGATGAAGACTTCATCGTTTGCCAGTACAAGGTGGTGTTCGAAGCCGACGGAACAACCGTGCGCGAGACCTCTTGGCGGCGTTACCAGTGTCGACTGGCGATGGCGGCATTGGCCCCGCAGACGACGCCAGCGACGCCTGAGCGGATCGACTTGTCGGGCGATTTCTTGTTCGACTTCGATAAGGACCTGCTCAGTGTCGAGGGCATGCAGGTTCTCGACGGCATAGCCGCCAAGTTGTTTGGGAACAACAGCAAGGCCGACATCGTTGGCCATACCGACCGGCTTGGTAGCGCTGCATACAATCAGCGATTGTCCGAGCAGCGTGCGCGGGCGGTAGCTACGTACTTGGTGAATCGTGGTATAGCCATCGACAGGATCACCACGTCCGGACGTGGTTTGGCTGAGCAGGTTAAGCAGTGCGAAGGCGAGCGTTCCACACCTGAGCTGCGCGCCTGCCTCAAGCCCAACCGCCGCGTCGCCATCACCATTACGCCGGTCGATTGACCAAGATTGAAACGGGGATGGAAGCACGTAGATCCTTCCTTGTTGCGGGCCGCCACAGCGGCCCGCTCTTTTTGTGTTGGATATCAAATCCGACGGCTGTTGATGGCGGCCCCGGAATCGGGGAGCTGCCGGGTGGATGCCGGCGTTCGGTTTGTTCCTCAGCCAATCCTCGACTGTAAAAACAAGTATCTGAAATGAAGAATCTCTTGATGGATCGACATGCGTTGGCTCGACGGGTGGCAGTCCTGCTTGTCGTCCTGATCAACACCGCACCGGCATCGGAGCTGACGCGTTCTGTCAGGCCGGGTCAGCAGGACATGACGGGCCCATCGCTACCGATGCCGCTGGAACTCGGTCCGGCAGTGGAAATGGCCGTGAAGTGGCATCCGAGCATACGCAATGCCGCGGGCTACCTGATGGAATCGGATGAAGCGATCCAGGTGGCGCGTGCTGGCTACTACCCGCAACTGCGTGCAGGGTTGGGCTCAGACTGGCGCAACCGCGCTCTGTCGGGATACGACAGTCGTAGCGCTCATCAGCTGACCGTATCCGCCTCGCAGATGCTCTACGACTTCGGGAAGGTCTCCAGTGGCGTCGATCGTGCACAAGCCGATCACGAGGGAGCCCGGGCGAGAGTCCTGTTGGCGGTTGATCAACTTGTGCAGGAAACCGCGCATGCGTGGATCGAAGTCAGTCGTTACGAGGCGCTGTTGGAACTCGGCAAGGCACAGCGTTCGGGTGTGGGGTCCATCGCTGATCTGGCACGCGAGCGACGTGCGAAGGGAGCCAGCCCGTTGTCCGATGAACTACAGGCACAGGCACGTGAAGAAGCTGCATTCGCCAATCTTCTGGAGGTCGCCGCTCAACTGGAACGTTGGCGCCTGCAACTGCGGCAGCTCACCGGTGCGCCACGCTTGCCCGTGACGGAAGGCCTGGCGGACACGCAACTTGCAGACGCCTGCGACATCGTTGGAGGCGATGCCGGACCACTGTCCGTGCCGGCGGTGCTGATCGCTCAGGCGCAACTTCGCGCGGCGCAGGCGGATTTGGAAAATGCTCGCGCGCAGAGTCGGCCGACCTTGTCCGTGGATGGCGCTGTAAGCCGTGGCCTGAATGCTGACTCACGCATCAACAGGCCCTACGACGCGTCGATTTCGTTGAACGTAACGGCACCTCTCTACCAAGGTGGCGGTAACGCCGCGCGGCGACGGGCATCGGTCCATTCGCTGTCAGCGGCAGAGGCAGCGTTGGAGCATGTGCGACTGCAGGCCAGTCAGGAACTGACAGACGCGCGATCACGCGCGAAAGGTTATGCAGGCCGAAGAAGCGTGTTGGATGAGCGCACCGGCAGCATCGAACACACGCGGGACCTGTACCGGCAACAGTATCTGGATCTGGGAACCCGTTCCTTGCTGGACCTGCTCAATGCCGAACAGGAGTTCCATGGTGCGCGAGTGGAAAGCGTGAACAACATGCTCGATCTGCAGCGTATGCAGGTGGATTGCCTGGCTGCAGGTGGAGGTCTGCGCCGTGCATTCCATCTGGATGGCCACACACTGGCAGGCGTGGAGCTGACCCCATGAGCGTCTCCGCAGGAACAGGGGCGAATGCCCCCCAAGACTTGAACGGCTGGGTCGATGCGATCCTGTGCGTGGCGAATCACTACCGCATTGATTGTTCGCCTGAAGCGATTCGTATTGCAGCGGATTGGGATGGCCAGGCCGGTGAGCGGCGGCCGGTGGAGCAGCGCGTGCCGCAGCTGGCACGCCAGGTTGGACTAGCGTTACGCTGGGTGGCGCCAAACCCTAGCCGCCTGACTCCGTGGCGCCTACCTTTGATGGTGCAGCTGAACGACGGACAGGTCGGTGTTGTGACGGCCATGACGGCGGCGGGGTTCACCCTGGAGCTCGGTGGCGATAGCGGCCTGCCCACCACATTGGATGCCGTGACGCTGAACGCGGCGGTGGTACGCATGGCAGTGGCACGCCCGATGCGTTCGGTGCCGGATAGTCGCGTCGATGATTACATCAAACCGTTCGAGCCGGGCTGGTTGCGCCAACTGGTATTGGCCGACATGCGGCCATACTGGCACATCCTTCTGGCATCGCTGGTCACCAACTTTCTCGGTATCGCCAGTATCCTGTTCTCGATGCAGGTGTACGACCGGGTTGTACCAGCCCAGTCGATGCCCACGCTGTACGTGTTGTTCGGTGGAGTCCTACTTTCCATGGTGTTCGCTTACGTGTTGCGGCAGGCGCGTACCCGGATCACCGATGTATTGGGCAAGCGCGCCGATCTGCGTGTATCCGACAAGGTGTTTGGCCACGCACTTCGTGTGCGTAACGCTGCCCGGCCCAAATCGACGGGTACGTTCATATCCCAGCTGCGCGAGTTGGAGTCCGTACGGGACATGCTGACCTCCACGACCATCGCTGCCGTGGCTGACGTGCCGTTCTTCCTGCTTTTCTGCGTTTTTTTCTGGTACATCGCCGGCAGCCTGGTGTGGATTCCGGTGCTGGCAGCGGTGATCATGGTGTTGCCGGGAATCCTATTGCAGAAGCGCCTGCGCGCATTGGCCCAGGAGGGAATGCGGGAGTCGTCGCTGCGCAATGCGATGTTGGTTGAGGCGGTGCAGGGGATAGAAGACATAAAGCTGCTGCAGGCAGAGTCCAGATTCCAGACGCACTGGAACCATTACAACGAGATCAATGCCGATACCGGCATGAAGCTGCGTGACCTGACAAGCACACTGAGCAACTGGTCCCAGATCGTTCAAACCGGTGTGTTCACCGTTGTGGTGTTCGTCGGAGCGCCCATGGTGATGGAGGGCGACATCACTACCGGTGTGCTGGTGGCTGCTTCGATGCTATCCAGCCGCATGTTGGGACCGCTTGCCAGCCTGACCCAGATTCTCAGCCGCTGGCAGCAGGCTCGCATTGCGAAGGAAGCGTTGGACAATCTGCTGCGGATGCCGGTGGACACCCCGGACCACGGCAAGCGCATCCATCGTGCGTCGCTGGCTGGCAGCTACGTGTTCACCAATGCGGTCTTCAGTCATGACGGCCAGCAGCCGGCACTGAAGATTGTGGGGTTGAAGGTCCGTTCCAGCGAGCGGATCGCGATCCTTGGTCGCAATGGTGCTGGCAAATCGACGTTGCTGCGGGCATTGTCCGGAATGATGGAGCCACAGTCTGGTCATGTACTGCTGGACGACACGCCGCTGGCACACATCGATCCAGCGGATGTCCGTAGGGACGTTGGTTTCCTCTCACAGGAGTCCCGCCTGTTCTATGGAACGTTGCGCGAGAATCTGATGATGGGGGCGCCAACTGCGACTGATGAGGAACTGATGATGGCGCTGCGGGCAGGCGGCGCATGGTCCTACGTGCGCTCATTGGCTGATGGCCTGGACCATATGGTGCTTGAAGGGGGCCTGGGCCTGTCAGGTGGCCAGCGCCAGAGCCTGATGCTGGCGCGGTTGCTGGTGCGAAATCCGACCGTACTGCTATTGGATGAGCCCAGTGCGTCACTGGATGAGGCGGCTGAACAGGGGGTCATCCAAACATTGGCGGGATTGCCTGAAGCCACGACGATGGTCATTGCCACGCATCGCATGGCGATGTTGCAACTGGTTGACCGAGTATTGGTCGTCGACAACGGCTTGGTGGTTTTGGATGGGCCTCGCGATGAGGTCATCGAGAAGCTGCGCGGAAAGGTTGCGGGAACCACCAGATTCACGCGAGCCAAACCCGCGCACAAGCTCTCCGTGGGGAACGTCAGGATGAGAACCCAGAATGACAAAGTTACCCAAGGTGGCGAAAGCGCGGATGGCAATGACGCACCGGAGGAGGGGAAGGCATGAGCGCATGGAAGGCAGATGACGTGTCAGGTAGCGACGAGGTCCGCGCTACGGGTTCCTCCAGGGTGGTGCTATGGATCAGTGGCTTCCTGTTGCTGTTTCTGGTCTGGGCGTGGTGGTTTGAAATCGACGAAGTCTCCAGTGGTACGGGCAAGGTGATCCCGATCTCGCGCGAGCAGATGATTCAGTCACTGGAAGGTGGCATCTTGGCTGAGTTGAACGTTGCCGAGGGCGACATTGTCGAGAAAGATCAGGTGCTGGCGCAGCTGGATCCTACCCGCGGCGAATCTAGCGTCGAGGAAACTGCGGCGAAGTACCGCGCTGCTTTGGCGAGTTCGGTCCGTTTGCAGGCAGAAGTGGAGGGTGCCGCTGTCTTGCACTTTCCTGAAGAGCTAGTCTCTGCGCACCCGGAGTTGATCACCAGCGAAAGCGCATTGTTCAGGTCGAGGCGTGCGAGCGTGGCCGAGTCGCTTGGGGGGCTACAACGTTCGTTGGACCTGGTGAGCCGAGAACTTCACATCACCGAGTCGTTGCTGGCAACCGGTGCAGCCAGCAGTGTGGAGTTGCTGCGCTTACAGCGGCAGAGCTCAGAGCTGCGTTTGAAGATTGCCGAGGTGCGCTCGGAATATATGGTGCGCAGCCGCGAGGAACTAGCGAAGGCGAATGCAGAGGTTGAGTCGTTGTCCTCGGTGGTCCGCGGACGTGCTGATTCGTTGACGCGACTGACGCTGCGTTCTCCGGTACGCGGCGTGGTGAAGGATGTCGAGGTCACTACCATTGGTGGCGTGGTGCCGCCAAATGGACAGGCGATGGTGATCGTACCGTTGGGTGATCAATTGTTGGTTGAAACCAAGGTCTCACCGCGCGACATTGCTTTCATACATCCCGGACAGGAGGCCTTGGTGAAGATCACCGCCTACGACTATGCCATCTACGGCGGGCTCTCCGGCAAGGTTGTCACCATTTCACCAGATACCATCCGCGATGAGGTCAAACCCGAGGTCGTTTACTACCGGGTGTTCATCCGGACTGACAGCGATGCGCTGCGAAACAAAGCAGGGAAAGAGTTTCCGATCGTGCCTGGCATGATAGCCACGGCCGATATTCGCACCGGCAGCAAGACCATATGGCAGTACCTTGTTAAACCGCTGAATCGTGCTGGAGAGGCGCTGCGTGAGCGTTGACCGCGCAACCACCTCTGATGGTAATCATGCCTGAGAACGACACGGTGGGCATATGAGCGGAGCACCCAGGGCGTCCATATATCTACCAGGGTATCTGGACGTCAGAGGGCTGTTGCCGCCAGCCGTGCGCAGATAGTTGTATCAACTTATCGGTCATCCTTGAATGCCATCCGAAAAGCTGCGCCATTTGGCTGAACTCATCGACGGTTTCGAGAGAGACCTCCCGCTTCTGTCTTTATACCAGCGGCATGATCGGCTCACCTCCATATTGCGATTCACCATGCGTCTTGGGGGAGTTGATGATGCCTGTGTTGAGTACGAGATTGATCGCCTTCTGTTACGCGCCTGCAATGCCGCGTTGTCGTCCAAGAATTCAGGCTCTATCGTCGTGTAGATGGCAAGGATAGGCTGGATGATGCAACGCTTGTGCTGCCGGTAATCTGGGTATTGATTAGACCTGTTTACGCCCTCGGAAGAGCGGCGGGCGCCCAGGCGCCGGCTGACTGTTACATTTTCGAAGTGGGAATGTGCGAACTGATGATGAATGCGATTGCGTCGAGGAGGCACAAAGGTGGATGACAAGGTCACGGCGTCACTGACGAGGCAGCTGGCCAAAGGATTGGGAGCATGGCGTCAAGTGTTGAAGTGGTTGCGGAACGTGCCGATTGCCGACGCGGTCGATCGCAGAAATGCGGCAATGCTTCAACTTATTTCATTTCTGCTGGCGGTATTGCCTACGGGAGCCTGGTGCTATCGGGCTTTTCTGGTGGATATCCCATGGAGGTCGGGCGAGATCGCCAATATGGCGCTGTCCTTGTCGGTGAGTTTCATCTCCGCAATGAGTTTTGTGCTCGTTCGCAAGGGAAGATTCAAGGCCGCCTCATATGCATTGCTGTGTGTATTCGTTGCGACGGTCATTCCTGCGTACTTGATCTCAGGTTTTGGCGCACAGCGCTTTGAACAACCGGTGTTGGCAATCTGGATGGCGATTGCTGCGTTGGTTGTGGGACGTGCGGCGCTATGGATGATGTTCTTCAGTATTGCGATCGCGTTCGCATTGGGCATAGGGGTCGACATCGGGCGGCAGGGCAGCGCGGTGGAGCTCGTCGGCGACGCGGCCTTCAGTGCCGCGATATTCCTGATGATCTCGGTGGTGCTGGATCGGACCTCAGCCGCTCTCCGCGAAAGCCTGCAGGAGGCGAAGGCGCGCGGAGATGCATTGACTGTTTCCAACCAGCGACTGACCGAGGAGATGACGGAGCGAGAGCGCACGTTCACTCAATTGATTCAAGCTCAGAAAATGGAAGCCGTCGGAAGGCTTGCCAGTGGAGTTGCGCATGACTTTGGGAATGTTCTAGCAGTAGCCAGTGGCTACGTGCATATCGGACTGCATTCCGGGGATGAAGCGAAGATGCAGGAATCGCTGATGGGTGTGGATCTGGCAGTGAAGCGTGCAACATTACTGAATCGCCGGTTGCTGTCGTTGGTTCGGCAGGAGGAAGGGGCGGAAGAGTGGTTCGATCCAGGAGAAGCGTTGATGGCGCTGTTGCCGATGATTCGGCAATTGATGGGGGCACGGGTGAAGATAGAAGTTGCAGTGGATGAGGGGTTGCCGGCCGTGTTGTTTGACAGACTGCAGTTCGATCTCATGATCCTGAATGTCGCCGCTAATGCAGATCATGCGATGCCTGATGGTGGGGAATTCTTCCTTCGAGCGTACATGGACGACAATCGGTTGGTGTTGGGATTGGCAGACTCTGGAGAGGGCATGGAAGGCGAGGTGCTGGCACAAGCATTCGATCCGTTCTTCACCACCAAGCCGCGCGGAGAAGGGAGTGGACTTGGTCTTTCTGTCGTTCGCGATCTTGTCGAACGGGCTGGTGGTAGCGTAAGCGCAGAAAGTCGGTTAGGCATTGGGACAACGATTTTCGTCCGCTTTCCTGACTATCTGCTGGAGCCGAATCGGGCCTGACAACGCTCCAGCAGGGATTTCCAGATTCGAGCGGGTGAGTGGGCGCCACGGCGAGGCAAACGTGTGCGCAACAGATGAATTTTTTGGGATTATGTGAGCAATGGTCTGGGGGCCACCGATGGATGCCATTCGGTCGGTTCTCCTATCTGGTCTGGCGGCAACGGCGGCTTTACTGCTAGGTGGATGGAATCGGATTCTTCGGCGCTTGTGCGCCAGGTCAGAAAGCTGCGATGGATATTGCCCTGGACAGAGAGGGAGGGGGTAAGCTTTGGGGCGGCGGCTCACCACCGCCGATGTTCTCTCGATGTTGAGGGGAAAACCTTTGCGCTGCGAGCCCAAACTCCAGTGCGCCGGCCGCGTAGCCAAAACTACGGGCGTGACGCCCGCAAGGCTCGTCGTGATTCCGGCACTCGTACGATTGGGCTGAGAGTGCCCTAACGAATCAATGTCGCAAGTTTAATCGTAGGTCTTCCAGTTGCTCTGTGGCGGCCAGCATGCTCTTGATTTTGTCTAGACGGCCTCGATTCCGTTCCGCTGCTCAGTTTCGTTCGGAGGCCAAGATGTCGATCTAAGAACCTTCTTTGCAAGGATCTCTAGGGAGCGAAGACTGTTCGGACGGTTGGAATAGTTCCAAGAGTGGGCGGAGTCCATAGTTTCGGTAGCGAGATCGTCCAGCTCTACTCTGGCATCTTCATGGTTCATGGGACATCCCTGGCGAAGAGTGCGTGGGGCAGTGCAAGGTCAGGGGGTGCAATCGTCACCGGAGGTGACTCGCGCATAGGAAGTACAAGATGAAGGACATTCTTTCGAGTACTTATGTTTGAAATAAGGAATTTCGCAGGATTTCCCCGCGACCGTACCTGAGGAGTTTCCACCAGCCCCCCATTGCCCTGGTCTTTGATGCCCCCTGTATCTGCCCGCGTGCCAAGGTCGCGAAGCGGACCTACGTGCTGCAGGCCACTTACGACCACGGCTCACTTCGTTTGCGGTGGCGGATCAGTAACGGCCGTTGGCTCTGCTTCCTTCTGATCCCAGTAACGCTTAATCACCAAAATTTCCGGCAAGCAATTTCCGAAGGCGTCCACCATCTGCGGATCGAAGTGGCCGCCTCGGCCTTCCCTTATCTTTTCGACGACGGCATCCACCGGCCACGGCTCCTTATAGGGACGCCGGCTTGCCAGGGCATCGAATACATCAGCAATCGCTACGATGCGGGCCGATTCCGGGATGCGGCTGCCGGCCAGACGGTGTGGATAGCCTGTTCCATCCCAGCGTTCGTGATGACTGAGGGCGATCTCGGCTGCCAGTTCGAACAAGGGCGCCTTGCTGCGGCTGAGAATCTCGAACCCGATAAGCGTGTGGCGCTGCATGATCTCCCACTCACCGGTGTCCAACTTGCCTGGCTTCTTCAGGATAGCGTCGGGAATCCCGATCTTTCCGGTGTCATGCATAGGTGCGGCTTGTTCCAGCAGTTTCGCCCTGGAAAGCTCCCAGCCCACTGCTTCGGCCAGAACGCGGGCATAGGCGGCCATGCGCCAGATATGCGCGCCGGTATCCGAATCGTTGTAATGCCCCGCCACGCTGAGCATCTGGATGGCATCCTGATAGCTGCTGCTCAACGCAGAGGCGCGAACAAGCGACAGATGCGTGTTCACCCGCGCGCGCAGAATGAAGGGCGAAACCGGCTTGGTAATGTAGTCCACCCCGCCACATTCGAAGCCGGCGCGTTCATCCACTTCCCGGTTCAGCGCGGTAACAAAGATGACTGGGATGTGCTCGGTGGCAGCATTGGCCTTGAGCGCGGCCGCGACCTGATAACCATCCATGCCAGGCATCTCCACATCCAGCAGAACCAAGCTTGGCGTGTGTTTGCCGGCGACGCTTAGTGCTTGTTCACCGTCGCGCGCAAATACCAGCTTGTATTCGTTTCCAAGAATTTGGCGAAGAAGCGCCAAGTTGCTGGGCTCGTCGTCCACGCAGAGGATCGGGCCGCTGGGCATGTCCGTCAATCCTGTGTTGATGATTGGGCAGGGGGGGAATGAGTGTTGACGCTTTTCAACAAGGCGCGGACCTCATGTTCGGCCGTGGGGTAATCAAACTCCTCGATACACAGCACGATGCGTTGCCGGACATCGTCGGGCAGCCCGGCCGGCAGGCGGTGGAGCGCATGCTCGATTGCTTCCGGGCTGGCGCCGTCCAAGGCGGCGAGCAATTCTTCAAGCGCGTTGACCGGATCCGCATGTGGAGCGGCACTGGCAGGGCGCTGATCGGTTTCACGGGTCTGCGAGTAGTGGTGCAGGCTTGCTAGTGTTTCTTCCAGCACTGGTGCCATTCGCCGGAGTGCGTCAGCGGCGTCCAATTCCTGTGCCAGGCATTCCTCGACCTCGGCGCATGCGGCAACCAGGCGCGATAACGCAAGCGATGCAGCTGCGCCGCGCATGCGATGCAGGTCGGCGCGTGCCTGTGGCGTGTCATGCAGGATCAGGTTGGCTTCGACTCCCTCCACCGCGCGTTCGTAGCGCTTCGCGAACAGCGCAAGGTTCCGCTTGTAGGGGCCGGCCTCCCGCCAATAGGCCAGTCCTTTGTCGACGTCGAGCAGCGGCATGTTGCTTAGCTCAAGCGCTGATGTTGCCGCACGCTCTGGATTTGTTTGTAGCAGATCCGGTTGTCGCGGGCGTGGCTGCGACGCAGCACGCGTGCTGCGGAGGATGGCCGCGATCAGGTCGGGCACTTCAAATGGCTTTGCGACGAAGGCATTCATGCCGGCGCTCAATGCCGCATCTTGCTGCGTTTTGAACGCCCCCGCGGTCAGCGCGATGATCGGTAATTCGGCTAGCATTGGCGACGCCCGGATATGGCGGGTAGCCTCGTAGCCATCCATCAACGGCATCTGCACATCCATCAGCACGGCGTCGTAACGATCGGGTTTGTCGTGCAGAAGGTTCAAGGCTGCACGACCATCGCAGGCTTGCTCCACGACGGCGCCCTCGTCCTCCATGATGCGCTGTGCCACCTCCCGGTTGATCTCGCTATCGTCGACGACTAGGAGGCGGAACCCCTCCAGTCGGCGGCTCGAGGGCGCTGCGCTGTTTCGCCTACGCAATGCGGGGTTTCGTAGGGCGAGCGTTTCGTTGATAGCGTTGTAGAGCACGGATGCGGTGACCGGCTTGGTTAGCACGGCATCAACGGCGCCGCGGTTTGCCTCGTCGTCAATCAGCTTTCGTTCGAAAGCCGTGACCATGATGATGATGGGTTGCCGTGCGGTCTGTACCCGACGGCGAATGTCCGCGGCGGCGGCAAGCCCGTCCATTCCCAGCATCTGCCAATCCATAAGGACCACATCACAACGCCTGGCGCTGGACGTGGTGACACGCTCGACGGCCTGCAGGCCGGATTCGACTTCCTCGATTGTCCAGCCGAACCCACGGATGAGTGTATTCAGGTGCTCGCGCGCCAGATCATGGTCATCTGCGACCAATACATGCCACGGGCCCTGTATCGGCAGCTTTTCGCCGGGCGCGCTGGCCAGCGGAAAATCGAGGGTGAAGAAGAACGTGCTGCCTTGGCCGGGGCTGCTCTCTACCTCCAGCGTGCCTCCCATCAGTGCCACTAGCTTCCGACAGATACTCAAGCCCAAGCCGGTGCCGCCGAAACGTCGTGTTGTCGATGAGTCGACTTGCGAGAACGGAGAGAAGACCATGGATTGCTTCTCCTGTGGGATACCCAGGCCGGTATCGAAAACGGAGAAGCGCAGGCGGATCTTCCGTTCGTCCGCGCAGGGCTGGCGCGTGACGTGCAGTCCTACCTCACCGCGCTCGGTGAATTTGATTGCGTTGCTGACCAGGTTCACTAGCACTTGGCCCAGGCGCAGGGCATCGCCGCGCAGGTAGCGGGCACCTTCCGGCGTCGGCGAAACGAGCATCTCCACCGCACGCGTATCAACCGCGGAGGCCATGAGCGTAGCGACGTTGTCGAGCACCTCGGCCAGATCAAAGGGAGCGTGCTCAATTTCGATCCGCCCGGCTTCAATCTTCGAGAAATCCAGCACATCGTTGATGATGCTCAGCAACGACCGTGCCGCTACATTGATCTTGCGGGTCATGTCCTGTGCGGGGGCAGGCAAGTCAGCGCGGTCCAGCAGGTAGAGCATCCCCAGGATGGCGTTCATTGGTGTGCGGATTTCATGACTCATGTTCGCCAGGAAGTCGCTCTTGGAGCGATTGGCCTGCTCCGCGGCGGTGATGGCATGGTGGAGTGCTGAATCGCGCTGTTTCTGCTCGGTGAGGTCCGAAGCCATTATAAGGAAGCCGGATGCCTCTCCTTGGTCGTCCTGCAATGCACTTACATTAAGCGCAACGGGAAGTTGTTTGCCGTTGGCGCATACGTACGTCCATTCGGCGATGTCGCTCCCATTGCAGGTGGTGAGGGCGGCAATCTGCGTAAAGGATGCGCCGATCTTGCGGTGATGCTGCGTCGACAGCGCGGACGCGCGGGAGCGCAGCTCTTCTCCGTCGTGCAGTCGATCGGCATTGGTGTCGCTCGTGGTGACTTCATTGGCTTCATACCCCAACATGCGCTCCGCTGCGGGATTGAAAAGTGTGATCCGGCCCAGCAGGTCCGTGACGATGATGGCGTAGCCGGCATGCTGCAGGATTGCGCCCAAACGTGAGGAGTAGGTGCGTATCTGAGCGGTTCGATCCAGTACCTGCTGCTCGAGGGTGGCGTTGAGGCGCATGATGCCTTCCTCATGTCGTTTGCGTTCGGTGATGTCGATGATGAAGGCGAGTGCGAAACGACCTTCTGCGGTGTTTATCGGGTTCAGCCCTATTTCCACCGGGACGCGCGTGCCATCGCGCCGTAGTCCGTAGAGGTCGCGGCCGGCGCCCATCGGGCGCGCTTGGGGTTGCTGGAAGTAGCGCTCGATATAGCCGGTGTGGTGGCCACGTGTCTCCATTGGAAGGAGTCGATCCATGGTCGTGCCCAGCAGTTCTTCCCGCGGGTAGCCAAAGAGTTCCTCGGCTTTCGCATTGGCCAGTTGGATGCCGCCGGTTTCATTAACCATCAAGATCGCACTGGGGGACGCCTCGACGACGCGCCTGAACTGTTCCTCGGCGCGAAGGTGGTGTGAGATGTCATGCAGGAAGAATGACGCGCCCTGCATATGACCGGCGGGGTCGCGGATCACCGAGAGGCTGACGAGCACATCAACTAGTCCCTGATCCTTGCGACGTAGTTGATGCGGTTCGCCGATGATGTCCTTGGAAAGATCGTCGAAAGCGGGGTTGCCTGCGTCGTCGACAAGTATGCTGTCGACGCGACGGCCGAGTGCCTCGTTCGCTGCGTAGCCCAGAGTTCGCTCCGCAGCCGCATTCCACAAGGAGATACGGCCAACGGGATTGCAGGCGATGATGGTCTCGCTCGAACCTGACACCAGGGCCAGTAGCTGCGCGTGATCCAGGAATGCGGCACGCCGGCGTACGCGTGCTGTAGTCACCAGGTACCAGACCGCGACGCTTAGCAGACCCAGCCCGGCGACTACAAGCGACGTCAGCCAAGGCGTTGGAAGATCAAGACTGGGGATGAAGGCTGGGCGGGCCTTGAATTGCACACGCCAGTCGCGCCCATAAATGTTCAAGTGACGGACCGACTGCGGCGCGTTCGGATCCAACGAGTCAAAATCGGGGCTGGTGTAGAACGGGCCGCTATTGGCGTTTTCGCCAACATCGGTGAGTGCAATCGCGTAGGGCCGCTGTTCATGCTCCAGGCGATCGAGGACGGCATCTATCGTCAGGGGCGCGACCACCCAACCTCGCGCGTCCATCCATCGTTCCTCCGCTGTCCCAAGGGGGTGGTGTGAGGCGTAGATCGGCAGCAGTAATAGGAAACCGTGCCGTTTCAGGCCGGCCTCCTGCACCAGGGTGATCGGCGGAGTGAAAGAAGCTTGGCCACTTCTTGCCGCAAGCTCCGCTGCCGTACGTCGCACTGGATCGGAAGCAATATCCAAGCCGAGTGCAGCCTCGTTGTCCACCATCGGCTCCATGTAGCGAATGACGAAGCGTTCGCCATCGTTGGGAGCTAGTGCGTGCACCTGGAAATTCGGCATGCCATCGGTGCGGGCGGCCTCGATGAACGCGTCGTGGTCTTCCGCAGCTACGCGCTGTATATATCCGTAGCCACGTATCCCTGGGAACTCACGCGCATAGTCCCGCGAGGCGCTGTAAGCACGGAAGCGATCTCGGTCCAATTGCGGGCCAGCGGCAATTATCGCTCCTCTGGTACCGCGCAGCCCTTGGTCGAACATCGCCAGCTGTGTTTGCAGCGTGGCAGCAGCTGCGTTGGCAACCTGATCGAAAAGGTAACGCTGGTGTTGCTGGTTGTCACGATGCTGCATGACACCAACAAGCACCGATAATCCTATGCCCAGCAGGCCCAGGCCGCAGGCGAGCCACCGGCGATCCAACGATCGCGGGGTAGAAGTTTCGTATCTATCTTCCTTCTCCATGCACTCCCCCACATGTCTCCAAGACAGTGGCCCTTCTGACGCCAAGGGCACGGCAAGCACGCTCGGCGCACTCTAAGACAGTATGGAGCGCGTCTCAAGTGATCACGGTCCAATACGTCCAATACCCGTGGTCATGCGCTGAGGCTTTGCGACTGCGCGAGGGGAGCGGGCGGAGAAAATGCCATTTTCTGGCATGCGGGAGACCCGAGTGCGCCTCCTATCGGGGGACTGCGCTTCGGGTGGGGACGATCCCACACAACGGTCCTGTGGCACCGCTGCCTGCAAGCGACCTTGAGGACAGCGTGCATAGGGAATTTGGAGGTCTCTACGGAGAAGCTGAGCTCATCGGTGTAGTGGGGTAGGACTACATCCGCCTTTTGGCCTGCGACGTTCCATGGCGGTCGCGCAGGGACACCGGGGACTCTGTTACAGCGCGGTGTTGGTGGGCCATGTTGCAGAGCGTCTAGCAGCAGGCATCACTGAGCTGCTTCTAATCACGATCACTGCAAAGGCCATGTTTGAGCGGTTCGGGAACTGATGCCCGCCTCGGAAGGAGGCGCCGGAACCAAACAGCATGTCTCAACTGGTTGCCGGTTTATGTCTTGTAACTGCAGCATCGATGGTCAGGCGTTTATAGCGATGATGTCTTCTTATGACCGACAGCGGGCATCGGCTGTGAACTGGTGCTTTTCCCGAAGACCTCCAACAACTTCTGGGCCAAATTTGTAGGCAGACGAAACTGCAGTTAGGAGAGATCCGACTGTGGCACAAAGGGAGACCTGGCTCGCTTTTCCAGCGCTGCCAACCCGCACCATGATATGGCTGCTCACTTGAAGGTAGTTTGCTGCTTCTGAAGTTCAAGCTGCTTGGCCGCACTGGCACTGAGAGTTTCGCGTTCCTGATTCAAATACTCATGAATCATTTTGAGGCGCGATATTTTGCTTTCAATGTCCGCCATCTTCTTGGAGATGATGGCGACGCCTGCAGCACAATCGATCGCCTTGCTTCGGCGAGCACCCAGGATTTCGCCTATTTCACCAAGCGAAAAGCCCATGCTCTGCGCATGCTGGATGAACTCCACGTCTTGGAGAGTTTGTGCTGTGTAAACACGGTAGTTGTTGGTTCGCCGTGACGGTGAGATCAAGCCGATCTTTTCGTAGTAGCGCAGGGTATGGCGACTAGCGCCGCTACGGATCTCGAGTTCGCCAATTCTCATAAATAAGTGCTTGACTGTAGAGTTAGGTCTACAGTTTACACTCGATTTTTCACCTACCAAGGAATTAGGAAGTGGGCGTCGAGTGCTTTGTTACGGGAGGGACCGGCTTCATCGGACAGCATCTAGTGGCATGCCTGAGTTCGAAGGGGCATACGGTTCGGGTGCTGATGCGTCGCCCGGAACGCTTGGCTGCGCTACGCGAGCAAGTCGACCAACTGGGAGGGGTAGCCACCAAGGTCTTTGCCGTAGCCGGCGACCTTACTCAAGAGAGCATTGGGCTGGGCCATGCGGACCGTGAGGTAGTACGACAATCCAAGGTTGTGTTCCATCTTGGCGCTAATTTCGCTTGGGGGCTTTCAATGGAGCAAGCCCGTGCGGTCAACGTTGAAGGTTCGAGGCGGGTGGCTCTAATGGCCGCAGAGCAAGATAGCCGATTGATAATGTTCGGCGGTTACATGCTGAAAAACGTTGAACACCTTCAACGCATCGGAATCGACATCGCCCATCCAGAGCTGACCAACTGGTCGGCCGTCTATCGTCGTGTAGGTGCTTACGAAGGAAGCAAGCTGGAGGCGCATTTCTCGACCTTGGGAGTGATGTCGGCCGCCGGAGGAGAGATGACCGTTGTCCATCCGGCTACTGTTTGCGGTCATAGTCGCACCGGGCATATTCTCGACGGGCAGCCACTAGTCGACTTGATGCGCAATCTTGCACAAGGCAAGCTGACGGCTGTCCCTGGTACTGCAGACCATTGGCTGCCACTGGTCACCGTTGACTATCTAGTTGATCTGGCGGTGCCATGTGCGTTTGATCCTGGCATGGGGGGAAAGGAGCTGCTGGCGCTTGATGGCCAAAGCCCTGGCTTGCGAGAACTTCTGGCGGAGGTGGCAAAGCCGCTTGGCGTAAAGCCGCCAAGACACCACGTTCCTCTTCGGCTGTTGAAACTCCTGCTGGGTATTCGTCCCGTTGCGCGCTATTTGAACGCAAATGCCGAATCCTTGGACTTTATACAAACGACGCGTTTCAATACGGCAGAGGTTGAACTATTCTGCCAACGGCATGGGATAGGCAAGCCGGACATGCGCCAGTCCCTTCGTAACACTGCAGCATTCGTTCACTCAAACTACCTGATTAGGGGCTAGTCTCGCCTGCCCATAAAATTGATCCCGGCATTCTTAGAGATCTCCGGACAAGCCAGCCCTAAGGGGACCGCCGGTGCGCCAGAGCAAATTCATCCAGAGATCGTTACGGCGTTGAATCAGGTTGATCTGGAACAGAGATGAAGGACGTCTGCCATGACCTGGGCATTTCCGATGCGACCGATTACGTATGGAAGTTCATTTACGGCGGAACGGAAGCTTTGGACTTGTAGCGACTTCGAGACGTTGGAGCCGAGCACGCCAAGCTAAACCGGATGGCTGATTAAAGCACCGAGATACTTCACGACAGGCCTTGGCGAGCTGACGTTCGCCTAGCTCCGTCGGTAACAGCCCGGACCGGAAATCCCTGCTGTAGCCTGACATTGAACTTCGAGGGGTCGACAACCTGCGATCAAAGCACGGGTTGGCCCATCAGAGAAGTTGCTTTCCGCTTTACTCGGGACGCGACCCTCGCTGCGATTCCCTTGCGTTCGTTTGGAGCGAGCGGCTCCCGATAACCGGCGGCGCCCCTCGGTGACTAGTAATTAAATGAGTCACAATTTGCTACGTCGGCAAGCCGGCGCTAAAGTACTCCGATGAGCAAAGAAACTGAGATTCCGCCTCTAGTACGGGGCCCCGAGGACCATGATGTCCGCCACCAGATTGTCGCCGCTGCGACCGAGCATTTCAGTCACTACGGGTACGAGAAGACCACCGTCTCTGACCTCGCTAGGGCAATCGGTTTTTCCAAGGCCTACATCTACAAGTTCTTTGCCTCGAAACAGTCGATTGGCGAGGCGATCTGCCAAACCTGTCTGCGTGGCATCGAGGAACAGATCGAGGCGGCCATCGCCAGTACTGACAGCCCGCCGGAACAGTTGCGGCGTATGTTCCGCGTGGCAGTGGAGGCAAGCGTGGAGCTATTCAATCAAGACCGGAAGCTGTACGAGATTGCCGCCGCGGCGGCGGCGGAGGGCTGGCCCACGGCCGTCGCTTACGAGGCACGGGTGCGTGCGCACCTGCAGAAGATAGTGGAGCAGGGCCGGGTGGCAGGCGATTTCGAACGCAAGACGCCGCTGGACGAGGCCTCGCACGCCATCTACCTGGTCATGCGGCCCTACCTGAATCCGTTGCTGCTGCGACAGAGTCTGCAGTACAGCGAAGAGGCCCCGGCGCGACTTTCCAGTCTGATCCTGAGAAGCCTATCTCCCTAGCTTGTCGGTAATGTGACTATTGACATAATTGGTCACTAGAAATAACAATGCCAGCCTGATCAGCTCCTTCTCAGGCTCTTCCATGCTGCTGCATCGCTCTCCGGCTCTCCTGTCCCTCTCCATCCTCTCTCTGGCTTTGGCTGCGTGTAGCAGCAAGCCCGAGCCAGATCCCAGAACCGAGCAGCCGTTGGTCAGGGTCGAGACCGTGCATGCTGGGGCCAGCGAGACCCGCACCTTTACCGGCACTGTTCAGGCCCGGGTGGAGAGCGACTTGGGCTTCCGGGTCTCCGGCAAGGTATTGGAGCGGCTGGTGGATGCGGGCCAGCAAGTCAAACGTGGACAGCCGCTGCTACGCATTGATCCGGCAGATCTCGATTTGGCAGCCAGCGCGCAGCGCCAAGCGGTGGCTGCGGCTCAGGCACGCGCGACGCAGGCGGCGCAGGACGAGGTGCGATACCGGAAACTGGCCGCAAGCCAGGTGGTTTCGCAATCTGCCTATGACCAGATCAAGGCCGCCGCCGATACCGCACAGGCGGAACTGCGCGCGGCACAGGCGCAGGCGGCGGTGGCTGCCAATGCCAGTGGCTACACGGTCCTGCTCGCCGATGTCGATGGCGTCGTTGCGCAGACTCTGGTCGAGCCTGGTCAGGTCGTCTCCGCTGGGCAGGTAGTGGTTCGTCTAGCCCGTTCTGGTCTACGTGAGGCAGTGGTGCAGTTGCCCGAGACTCTGCGCCCAGCCATTGGTTCCAGCGCTAAGGCAACCATTTTCGGCCGCACCGACGCGTCGGCTGGTGCCCGTCTTCGAGTGCTGTCCGGCGCGGCCGACCCGATGTCCCGAACCTTTGAAGCGCGCTACGTGCTGGAAGGGCAGGGCGAGCCAGCGCCGCTTGGTGCCACCGTGACGCTGGAATTGCCCATCCAAGGTACAGGACCGGCAAACAGCGGTGTAAGCGTGCCGCTGGCTGGTCTGAGTGACGTTGGCAAAGGCGCGGGTGTGTGGCTCATTGAGGGCGAGCCGGCCAAGGCGAGTTGGCGGTCGGTGCAGGTGCTACGCATCGCCGATGACACCGCGTATGTGGCCGCTAGCCTGAAAGACGGCGACCGCGTTGCCGCGTTGGGTGCGCACCTGCTTCGCGAAGGCCAGCCGGTACGCATCTTTGAACGCACTGCCGCGGCAACTGCAGGAGTGCCGGCGCAGTGAGTGGTTTCAATCTATCCGCGCTGGCCGTGCGCGAACGCTCCATCACGGTCTTCCTGATCTTGCTGGTGTCGTTGGCCGGCATCGTCTCCTTCTTCAAGCTCGGCCGCGCCGAAGACCCAGCGTTCACGGTGAAGGTGATGACCATCGTCACTGCCTGGCCGGGCGCCACTGCGCAGGAAATGCAGGATCAGGTGGCCGAGAAGCTGGAGAAGCGGCTGCAGGAGCTGCGTTGGTACGACCGTAGTGAGACTTTCACACGTCCCGGACTGGCGTTCACCACATTGAGCCTGCTGGACAGTACGCCGCCTTCGCAGGTCCAGGAGGAGTTCTATCAAGCGCGCAAGAAGCTGCAGGACGAAGCGGCGAACCTGCCCAGTGGCGTGATCGGGCCGATGGTCAACGATGAGTACGCTGACGTCACTTTCGCGCTGTTCGCACTGAAAGCTAAAGGTGAGGCACAGCGCAGGCTGACCCGCGATGCCGAGGTGCTGCGCCAACGCATGCTGCACGTGCCGGGGGTGAAGAAGATAAACATCATCGGCGAACAGTCCGAGCGCATCTTCGTCGAGTTCTCGCATGATCGACTGGCCACGCTGGGAGTCAGCCCGCAGGATGTGTTTGCGGCGCTCAACGGACAGAACGCACTGACCCCGTCCGGCTCAGTGGAAACAAAAGGGCCCACCGTGTTCGTGCGCCTCGATGGCGCGTTGGATGAGCTGGACAAGATTCGTAATACGCCGATTGTTTCCGGCGGCAAGACCATCAAACTGGCCGACATCGCCACGGTGAAGCGTGGTTACGAGGACCCGGCAACCTTCCTCATCCGCAATGGTGGCGAGCCGGCGCTGCTGCTGGGCGTGGTGATGCGCGATGGTTGGAACGGACTTGACCTCGGCAAGTCACTGGACAGCGAGGTCGCGCAGATCAACGCCGATCTGCCATTGGGCATGGCGCTCAGCAAGGTGACGGATCAGTCCGATAACATCAGTTCGTCGGTCAACGAGTTCATGGTGAAGTTCTTCGTGGCGCTGGTCGTCGTGATGCTGGTCTGCTTCGTCAGCATGGGCTGGCGGGTCGGTGTTGTTGTTGCCGCAGCTGTACCGTTGACATTGGCAGTTGTGTTCCTGGTGATGGCTGCAACCGGCAAGAACTTTGACCGGATCACCCTGGGTTCACTGATTCTGGCCCTCGGCCTGCTGGTGGACGATGCCATCATCGCCATCGAGATGATGGTGGTGAAGATGGAGGAAGGCTTCAGTCGCGTGGCTGCCTCCGCTTACGCGTGGAGCCATACAGCCGCGCCGATGTTGGCAGGCACGCTGGTCACTGCGGTCGGCTTCATGCCTAATGGTTTTGCACGCTCCACCGCCGGTGAGTACACCAGCAATATGTTCTGGATCGTTGGCATAGCGCTGATTGCGTCGTGGGTGGTCGCGGTAGTGTTCACGCCGTACCTAGGCGTGAAAATTTTGCCGCTATTGAAGCAGGTCGAAGGCGGCCACGAAGCCTTGTATGACACTCCTCGCTACAACCGCTTCCGCCATCTGCTGGCGCGTGTGATCGAACGCAAGTGGTTGGTCGCCGGATCGGTGGTTGCCCTGTTCGCGCTGGCGATCGTTGGCATGGGCGCGGTGAAGAAGCAGTTCTTCCCAATCTCCGACCGTCCTGAAGTGCTGGTGGAAGTGCAGATGCCGTATGGCACCGCGATTGCGCAGACCAGTGCGGCCACCGCAAAAGTCGAAGCGTGGCTGGCTACCCAGAAAGAGGCGCGGATCGTTACCGCCTATATTGGCCAGGGCGCCCCGCGCTTCTTCTTGGCTATGTCGCCGGAACTACCGGACCCAGCATTCGCCAAGATTGTGATCCGCACCGACAGCCAGGAGGAGCGCGAGGCACTGAAACATCGGCTGCGCGAGGTAGTGGCTGAAGGCTTGGCGCCAGAAGCGCAGGTACGCGTGAGTCAGCTGGTGTTTGGGCCTTACTCTCCATTCCCGGTGGCCTACCGCGTAAGCGGCCCCGACCCGGAGGTATTGCGCAGCATCGCCAGCAAGGTTGAAGCGCAGCTGCATGCCAGCCCGATGATGCGCACCGTCAACAGTGACTGGGGCGCGCGCACGCCAGCGTTGCACTTCACTCTGGATCAGGATCGCCTGCAGGCCATGGGCTTGAGCACCAGCAGCGCTTCGCAGCAGTTGCAGTTCCTGTTGAACGGCGTGCCGGTGACGACCGTACGTGAGGACATACGTACGGTGCAGGTGCTGGCCCGGTCTTCCGGCACGACACGCCTGGATCCGGCCAGGGTGCAGGATTTCACCCTCGTCGGGGCTTCGGGGCAGCGCGTTCCTTTGTCGCAGATTGGTAAGGTTGAGGTGCGCATGGAAGAGCCAGTGATGCGCCGCCGTGATCGTGTTCCGACCATTACCGTCCGCGGCGACATTGCCGAAAACTTGCAACCACCGGATGTCTCCGTGGCGATGACGGCTGCGCTAGCGCCGCTGCGTGAAGCACTGCCCAAGGGCTACAGGATCACCGAAGCCGGTGCGATCGAAGAGTCCGGTAAGGCGATGGCGGCGATGCTGCCACTCTTCCCGATCATGCTGGCGGCTACCTTGTTGATCATCGTTCTGCAGGTCCGCTCGATGTCGGCGATGGTCATGGTGTTCCTGACCAGCCCGCTGGGTTTGATCGGCGTGGTGCCAACATTGTTGTTGTTCCAGCAGCCATTCGGCATCAACGCGCTGGTCGGCCTAATAGCCTTGTCCGGCATCCTGATGCGCAACACGCTGATCTTGATTGGGCAGATTCACCACAACGAGCATGAGGGGATGAGTCCGCGGCAGGCCTTGGTGGAAGCCACGGTGCAACGTGCTCGGCCGGTGATCCTGACCGCGTTGGCTGCGGTGCTGGCATTCATTCCGCTTACCCACTCGGTGTTCTGGGGCACGTTGGCTTACACCCTCATCGGCGGCACGATCGCTGGCACGGTACTGACCCTGGTGTTCCTGCCAGCGATGTACTCCATCTGGTTCAAGATCCGGCCTGACGATGGCAAGCAGCCTGAGGCAGCAACGCAGATCGCATGACAAAGCGCCCGCCGCGAGAAAGGTAAATGCAACACGGAGGCGAAGCATCCCGAGGGGTGCTTCGCGAGGATGCAGCGCAGATGAGGTGTGGAACATGAGCATCGGGAATCCAAAGCGAATTGTTGTCACTGGCATGGGTCTGGTTAGCCCGCTGGGTTGCGGTGTCGACGAAGCGTGGCGTCGTCTGTTGGCCGGTCAGTCCGGTATCCGGGTTTTGCCAGTTGAGACCGTCGAAGGCACGGGCGTTGTTGTGGGCGGACTGGTGGCTTCGTTAGAAGAGGACGCGGTAGCTGGCTATGACCCTGACCGGGTGATACCTGCGAAGGATCGCAAGAAGATGGACCGCTTTATCGAATTCGCACTAGTGGCCGCGCACGAGGCACTGGCACAAGCCGGATGGCACCCAACCGATGAAGCACAGCAGGTGCGGACGGCAACAGTCATTGCTTCAGGTATTGGTGGCTTTGGTGCGATTGCAGAAGCGGTGCGCACGACAGATGATCGGGGGCCGCGCAAGCTGTCCCCGTTCACCGCGCCATCGTTTCTCGCCAACATGGCGGCTGGGCACGTTTCCATCCGGCATGCTTTGAAAGGCCCCTTGGGTGCACCGATCACCGCATGCGCTGCTGGTGTCCAAGCGATCGGCGATGCTGCCCGCCTGATCCGTAGCGGCGAGGCAGATATTGCGGTGTGTGGCGGGACTGAGGCCGCTGTACATCGCGTCAGCCTTGGCAGCTTCGCAGCGGCGCGTGCGCTGTCCCAGTATTCCGGTGATCGCCCCAGCGAAGCATCTAGGCCCTTTGACAAGGAACGCGACGGATTTGTTATGTCGGAGGGCGCAGGTCTACTTGTGATCGAATCCTTGGAGCATGCTCTGGCTCGAGGCGCACATCCGATCGCGGAACTTGTCGGCTACGGAACAAGCGCCGATGCCTACCACCTGACGGCTGGTCCGGAAGATGGAAGCGGGGCCCGACGCTCCATGGAGCTGGCTTTGCAACAAGCCGGTGTAACGCCAGATCAGGTCCAGCATATCAATGCACATGCCACCTCAACGCAGGTTGGCGATCATGGCGAACTGGTTGCGATCCGCAAGGTGTTTGGCATAGACAACGGTCTGGCGATTAGCGCAACGAAATCCAGCACTGGCCACTTGCTGGGAGCAGCTGGTGGGATCGAAGCTATCTTTACGATTCTGGCCTTGCGTGACCAGACCGCACCGCCAACGCTGAATCTGGAACAACCCGATGAGGCAGCTAATGGCCTTGACCTAGTAGCCGCTAGCGCGCGTCCGATGCCCATCGAGTTTGCACTGTCGAATGGCTTCGGCTTTGGTGGCGTAAATGCCAGCCTCTTGTTCCGTCGTTGGGAGGCATCGCCGTGACGGTCCCCAGTGGAGAAAGGAATGGCGTATCGGGGCGGTGGGTAAAGGCTCGCCGCGAGAGACGACTAGCTTTGCTCAAGGCAGCAGGCGAAGTTTACGCCGAGTATGGCTATGAAAACAGCAGCATGGAGATGTTGGCATCGGCGGCAAATGTTACAAAAGTTACGCTTTATGCCCACCTTGGGAAGAAGGTTCAGTCGTTTGAGGCTGTGTTCACTTATTTGTTGGAAGCTCTGCCTTCGCCTGAATCCCTACCCATCGGGGGAGTTGAGCTACGTGTTCAACTCAAAGCGGTTGAGCAACACCTCCGTCACCCGGCTTCAAAAGCAATAGCTGGCGCCTTGGCGCGATCTATTCATGCTCCGAAGGCCTCGGTTGAATCCTGGCATCGGCACCATGGACTGCTAACTCAGTATGTTGAGGATGCGCTGTCAAATGGCACCAATCGCGATAGTGCAAGACAAGCAGCAAAACAGTTTATGGACCTTCTAATGAGCGACGTCATCCATGGCCATGCCGTCGATTGTGAGGCTTCGGTGGGCATCGTGGATATCTTCGTCCGCGCATACGATGCGACCCGTCGTGCAAGCGATGGCGCCGCCAGACAACAGTGAACACAGTTTCGATTTGTTCGATGCTAATCGGGTGCTCCAGAAAGGGCGCATCATTCAAGAAGAACTATGAAAGCCATCAACATTGTCGCTTAGCTACTCGCTATATGACTGGCTCAAGCGTCACCAGCACGATATCGTTACTTCGCATGGGAATGACAACGTCTACGTGCCCGTTGCTCCCGACCTCAAATAGCCGACTGCTCTCAGGTCTATCTGTTGTTGCTTCACGCAACTGTGAAAGTTGATCTGCAGACAACTCACTGGGTAGTCCCATATCGATGTACAGCGACATGGGGTCGTTCTTTAAGTATCCAGTGCGGCGCACCTCCAATCGGTAGCTTCCTGTAGGTAGATGTTCGATCTGGAATGCAATAGAGCTGGCTTCGGTTGAAGGCAGTTTTTTTGTGTAAAACGGCGTATTGCTGGTCTTCTGGACAGGTTGCTGCCAATCCCAAACCAAGGCTGCGACGCGCTTACCGTCCACTGTTGCCATTGCTTGAGGATCGTTTAATGTGACCTCATTTCCGGTCAACTGGTTGAGGTATTTGTACGCGAACCATGAGGGCTTACGAATGCCATCGCGATTCATTAGGCCAAAGCCGCCGTGGAATGGCCTGTCTGGTGGGCCAGGCTCTTCGAACAGATCAGTGTATGCCCAATAGCTCATGGCCTGGACGGTTCCCTTCACTTGCTTCAGTTTGGTTAGGACATAAGGTGCATTGATGTAGCTGTCGTGGATGTAATCACGCGGGGAGTAGCTGCTGCTCCATTCCGTAAAGTACAGCGGAAGGTCGGGGAACGCTGATGCTTTGATTTCCTCTCGGACTCTGCGTACGTCAGCCACAATCGCATCCGGTGTTTCTAGCAATTTGGTGTCCTGCTTCCCATGCTCGTCAAGGAATCCGCCTTCTACTCCGTACGTATGGGTGGTTACGAAATCTATAGGAAGCTGGTTATCGGCGACGAAGGTAAGTAGTTCGGGGATCCAGTCGCCACCTGCAGTTGAAGGGCCTCCTACCCTGAGCTGTGGGTCTATCGCCTTGATCGTTCTTGCGGTATGCGCATACAAGTTAAAATAGGCTCGCTGATCAGCGTTCTCCCAGAAGTCCTTGAGGTTTGGCTCGTTCCACACTTCGAAATACCACTTGCGGGTCTCTTCGACACCGTAACGTTCTTGTACGTGCCGGACGAATGCATCAACTAAGTGGATCCACATGTCTTGCTTTGGATGCGAAGTATTGCCCTTCCAGTAGAATAGGGTTTGCTGTGAGGTTCTGAGTTCATTTGGCGTAAACCCAAGCTCAACAAAAGGCCGTATGCCTTTGGCCAATAGCATGTCGTAGAGGCGGTCTATTTCTGTCCAGTTATAGACGATTTCGCCGTCGATGCGTCGAACGGTACCGAGCGTATCGTGGAAGACGTCATGGAAACGAATGTATTCGAAGCCGAGCTCATCAATTGCGAGCGCCAGTTGAGCTTGTGTATCGTCACGAATCAGGGTGCCAGGGAAGTCCGAGCCCACCGAAAGCGAGTAGAAGCGGTCAGCCGCTCCCGTCGTTGCAGTAACATCGATCTTCAATTCTCGTTGAGTGGAAGTGTCCGCAAGCGCTGGATTCACTGTCTGAAATGTCAGGGCGACTGCAAGCAGGGTCTTTGGAGGCATAAGCCCAACGAATAGTTTGTCAGTACCTATCGTACGAGATGATTCGCGCGTGTAGACCATTCAAGCTATTCCAGAATTCACGGAATCTATGCTGCCATTGGATAGCGGTGTCGCCTGCTTAAGCTTGAGCCAAGAATTCTTAGAGGTCGCCGAGCGAACAGCATCAGGAGGACCATCGATGTGCGAAAGGAAATTAACGTGGGCCAGATAGTTACGGCGTTGATACAGGTTGTGGTCGCGAGGTAGGTTAAAGGTGGCTGCTGATATCTGGGAATTTCCCGATGCGATCTTCGCCTAGAGTTTATTAGGCGTTCTCCGCATGTGGGCAGGCAGTACGCGACTCAGCTTTCGTCTGTGTGTGATCAGCAACATTCCCGCTGCCTATGACATCGTCAGTATGGTGAGTCAGCCAGTTGAATCCCGCCAAAAGCGGCCTTGCCCGGATGCATCAACGAGCATCTCGTTAGCTCGCATCTAAGCCCGGTGCATTGCTCATTTAGGACAGAGCCTGCGGAAATTCGACAACAACCTTGCCCTTGGCCCGGCCACTCTCGACATAGGCCAGCGCGTTCTGGGTGTCGCGGAACAGGAAGACCCTGTCGATGACAGGGCAGATTGCACCGGACTCGACCAGCGAGGTGATCTCGCTCAACTGTTGCCCGTCAGCCCGCATGAACACAAAGGTGTACTTCACCCCTTTTTTCTTGGCCTTGCTGCGGATGCTGTGGCTGAGCAGGCGCATGACCTGCTGAAGCGGCCAGGCAAGGCCGCGCGCGGCGGCAAAGGTGGGCGTGGGCGGCCCGGAGATGGATATGAGATGACCACCCGGCTTGAGAATCTGCAGCGAGCGCTTGAGCTCATCTTTGCCAAGGCTATTGAGCACGACATCGTAGTCGCGGAGTTCCGTGGCGAAATCCTGTTGCTTGTAGTCGATGACGACATCTGCGCCCAGGGCCTTTACCCACGCCACATTGGGTGTGCTGGTTGTAGTGGCAACGAAGGCGCCAAGATGCTTGGCCAGTTGGATCGCCACTGTCCCGACGCCGCCGGAGCCCGCCTGGATGAAGACCTTCTGTCCACGTTTCAGCTGTGCGGCTTCAACCAGTGCCTGCCAAGCCGTCAGCGCGACTAGCGGCAGCGAAGCTGCTTCCACCATGTTTAGGTTGCTAGGTTTAGGAGCAACAGAGGCGGCTTTGACAGCAATGAGGTCCGCGAACGTGCCGATACGATCATCATCGGGGCGGGCATAGACGTTGTCGCCCGGTTTGAACTGACGAACGCCGGCACCGACACGCTCCACCGTGCCGGCCAGGTCGTTGCCCAGAACAAGCGGCAGGCGATAGGGCAGGATCACTTTGAACTCGCCGGTCCTGATCTTAATGTCCAGCGCATTGACGCTTGCGGCGTGCACGCGGATTAGGACATCGTCATCGCGCAGCGGCGGCGATGGCACGTCGTCGATACGACCCGTTTCCTTCTTGCCATATCGGTCGATGAGGAACGCTTTCATTGGCGATGTCTCTGGTTGAGTGATGCCGTCGGGCTTCGCGGCAGGTGGGGAGGGGGCTCAATTGCTGAGGAACGCTAGCGCTTCCGAAACAAACTCGGCGTGATACTGGAATATTCCGCCATGACCGGCGTCTTGGTAGATGATCAACGTCGCATTGGGGATGCGGCGTGCCAGTTCGGCACTGTTGGACGTGGGGACCATGATGTCGCTATCCCCATTGGCGATCAGAACAGGGATCCTGATGCCGCCCAGGTTCTGGGGCGATTGCCTGCCCCATGCAGTGATGGCCTTCAGCTGCCGCAGGAACGCATTGGGTAAGGCGGCGTTGTCGCGATCACTCGTACGTTCATTCAGCCGGTGCAGGAAGTCGTTTGCCGCACGTCGACCGCGGGCGGTTGCGGTGAAGAACAGGTAGTACTTTGGATCGCGCCGCGTCAGTAGGCCCTTGATGATCAGGGGCCAGGACACACGACCCACCCGATCGATACCACGGCCACCTGCGGGCCCGGTGCCGGTCAGGATGAGTCTGCGCACGAGGTCGGGCGCGTCCAGTACGACCTGCTGCGCGACGAAGCCACCCAGCGAGAAGCCCAACAGATCGATGCGGGTCAAGCCCATCGCGTGGATCAGCGCGATGGTGTCCCGCGCCATCTCTGCAATGGTCACCGGCGCTTTTCCCCCTGATCCACCAATGCCCTGGTAGTCGATGGCGATGACGCGATGCTTGCTGGCCAGCCCGTCCACGATGCGCGGATCGAAGTTATCCAGCACCGCGCCCCAGTGATTGAGCATGACCAGCGGGAGGCCGTCCGACGGGCCGAGTTCGCGGTAGGCGAACTCGGTGCCGCCAACGCTGAGCGATTGGGTCGCTGCGTTCTGGAAGGAGGTGTTCATTAAGGGCCGAATACCGGAAGCCTTCATGGACGAGTACCTGTGCTGTCAGGACGTCAATCAGCGCTGCGGTAGCGTTCAGCAGCCTGCGCCTGCCGGATGTCTGAGAGCAGGCCCTGACGCGCCGCATCCAGCGTATCCCAGCGCTCAGCCACATGCAGCGGCGGAATGGTCACGGTCTCGCGACGATCGAAGCCGGCCAAGGCGGCATCGACCAGCTCGCCGACATCCATTACCTCTGGCAACGTATTGATGTCGATGCCGGCACGCTCCCAGATCTCTGTGCGCGTTGCCGCAGGTAGCACGGCCTGCACGTAAACCCCCTTGGGCGACAGCTCCAGACTGAGTCCCTGTGAGAGAAATAGCACGAAGGCCTTGGTGGCACCGTAGACGGACATGCCGAACTCCGGAGCCAAGCCAACTACGGAGCCGATATTCACGATCGCGCCTTCTCCGGCGAGGGCTAGTCGCGGGGAAACGGCCGCTGCCAAGCGGGTCAGCGCGAGGGTGTTGAGGGTCACCAGCTGTTCGATGCTGTCGGCCGATTGTTCGATGAAGCCACCGGACTGGGCGATGCCCGCGTTGTTAATCAGGATGCCGATGCGGGAATCGTCGCGCAGGCGCGCTTCAACGGTGGTTAGGTCGATACTCTGGGTAAGATCGGCAGGCAGCACATCAACGTTGACCCCGGTGTCCTGCCGCAGTCGCGCAGCCAGGGCCTCCAGTCGCACTTTGTCGCGCGCGACTAGTACCAAGTCGTGGCCCCGGCGTGCGAAGCGTTCGGCATAAACGGTGCCGATGCCGCTGGAGGCGCCGGTGATGAGGACGGTGGGAAGCAGGCTCATGGTGTGTCTCTTGGAGATTGGTGGACGAACGGGTGTGCAGCGCGGCGCGGACGAACGGGTTACTGCGGCGTCGTATCGGTCAATGCGGGATAGTCGATATAGCCCTCTGCGCCGCCGCCGTACAACGTGGCGGGGTTCAATGGATTCAAGGGCGCGCCGGTCTTCAGGCGCTCAACAAGATCGGGATTGCTGATAAAGGCACGGCCAAAGGCAACGAGGTCCGTCTTGCCTTCGGTGAGGTGTGTGCTGGCCAAGTCCAGGTCGTAGCCGTTGTTGGCCAGATAGGTGCCCTTGAAGCGATCACGCAGCCCGTCGAAGTCGAATGGTGCGACGTCACGTGGGCCGCCCGTCGCGCCTTCGACCACATGCAGATAGACGATCCCCAGCGCGCTTAGCTGATCGACGATGTAGTCGTACTGCGGCTGCGGGTCGCTGACCGTGGCAATGGCGTTGGCCGGCGAGACCGGGGAGATGCGCACGCCGGTGCGATCGGCTCCGATCTCCTCGGCCACGGCGGTGGTGACCTCCAGCAGCAGGCGCGCGCGGTTCTCGATCGAGCCGCCGTAGGCGTCGGTGCGCTGGTTGGCGCCGTCCTTGATGAACTGTTCGAGCAGGTAGCCGTTCGCACCGTGGATCTCCACGCCGTCAAAACCGGCGGTGATGGCATTGGCGGCGGCCTGGCGGAAGTCGTTGACGATGGTAGGCAGCTCGTCGATCTCCAATTCACGCGGTTCGGACACATCGACAAAGCCGTTGTGGACGAAGGTCTTGGTCTGCGCACGAATGGCCGAGGCAGAAACCGGCGCGGCGTTATTGGGTTGAAGATCAACGTGAGAGATGCGGCCCACGTGCCATAGCTGCACGAAGATGCGCCCGCCCCGGGCATGCACGGCATCGGTGACCTTGCTCCAGCCATCGATCTGGTCCTGCGTGTAGAGCCCCGGCGTGTCCTGGTAGCCCTGAGCCTGGGCCGAGATTTGGGTGGCCTCGGTGATGATCAGGCCGGCAGAGGCGCGCTGGCCGTAGTAGGTGGCGGCCAGCGGGCTGGGCACCAGGCCGGCGGCGGCGCGGTTACGCGTCAGCGGTGCCATCACGATGCGATTTGCCAGGGTCAGTGGGCCAAGGGCGTAGGGCTGGAAGAGTGTCGTGGTCGTCATGTGGTGTGGGGCCGTGATCGTTGAGGGGGCTGCCGAGGCAGCGGGTTTAATAATGATGAGCGTAATCATTAATGTCAACATTTTGATTATGAACATAATCAATGTGTGGTAGAGTGCACTTCACTGCAGGACAGCATCACCAGGTATCGAGTCATGAAGGTCTCCAAGGCTCAGGCGCAAGCCAACCGCGCTCACATCGTCGAAACAGCGTCCCAGCTCTTCCGCGAGCGCGGATATGACGGAGTGGGCGTGGCGGATCTGATGTCGGCGGCCGGTTTCACCCACGGCGGTTTCTACAAGCACTTTGGTTCGAAGGTCGACCTGATGGCCGAAGCCGCAGCCTGTGGCTTTTCGACATCAGCCGAAGCGCTCGTGGGGATGGGTAATCGCACGTTCCTGACCCATTACTTGTCCCGTGCGCATCGGGATGCGCCGGGGCAAGGCTGCACAATGGCAGCGCTGTGCAGTGACGCCTCTCGTCAGCCAGATTCGGTCAGAGAATCGTTTATGGCGGGCATTGAAGCTCGACTCGAAGCGGGTGCGGAACAAGATGGTCAGGCAGATGCAGCGACTGTTGCACTTAAACGGGCTCAAAGAATTGCGCTGATCGCCCAAGCGGTTGGAGCAGTGGTGTTGTCGCGATCATGCCCGGATGATTCATCGCTCGCAGATGAGATTCTGGACGCCTGTCGAAAGGAAGTTCTTTCTAGGCTGCCGAATGAAACCGCTACTTGAGCTGTTGCCCATGTCTGCTTATGGCCCGAAGCGGACATCGCCAGATAAGCGGTAACTAATCCGTGGCCGGGGCCTCAACGTATCTACAAGCAACTGGCGTAGAGCTTGCACCGCAGAGTTCTCATGTGGCTCTCGGCTCCGGCAGTTCGGAACGTCCGTCGCACGCATGGTGACCCGCTCGAGTGGTCCAAGTGCAGTGTCTCAGACGCAGGTCCGGGCGAGCAGGATGCTCAAGCTTCCGCCCGCGAAACAATCATGATCGTCTGCTGGCCCACCGCAATCCGCTTTCTCTGCGCTCCGGGAAGCGCTAGCAACTCTAACTGACAGATCACAAGCGTTCTGCCTGAACGCAAAACGGTGCCGACCGCTTCAAGATGGTCGCCCTGAGTGGGCGCTATCAGATTGATCTTGTACTCGACGGTGAAGACGCCGCTGCCTGCTGGCGCTCGTGTTTGTGCTAAGTACCGCCGGCAGTGTCAGCGATGGCGGAGTACGCAGGTACGCAGGCATCGCCAAACTAGTTAGAAGTAGACACAGAGAAATCACCTTGTGTCACGATTTAGGTTCAGTTCGCTTAGGAGCAGCCGCGCCATCTGTTGTGGCGCGGTAGGGCATACGGCCATTAGTCGTAACCTTGGTAACAGGAGGCTTCCACCGGAATGGTGTGTTCCCGAGCACTTCAATTTTGCCTCCCGATGTCTGAAATTCTGCGACATCTTCGGCGATGCGGTCGTGACTTAGATCATTGGCATGGACCTTCGGGGCGTAGACCGAGTCCGACCTTGTAGCCGGGTATCGGCCTTTAGTACGCTTTATTGCCGTCATGACTTGTTTCTCCTATGAGTTGAATTGCGATGAGGCGAGCACTGTGCTTAGCATGCTCGTCGCGTTCAGCGCGGCAGTAGGGGCCGCCCATGGCAAAGGACCTGCAGACGATAGGTCTGCTGGCATAAATTCGACACTTCATCTGTTTCCCATCTAGTGCTGCGCACCACCCATCTTGGTCCTTGGCCATGACATGCAAGCCTCCGACCTGATGGGTTGTTAGATGGGAAGGCACTGAATCTTCTTTTCCCAAAATTACTGTGAGTCGGCAGCACAATGAATCACAAGCAGCGCACGTGATCTTGGCGTTGCTTTCCCGGTTAGCACGGTTCATGTCGTAGCAGTGATCATGTTGCGTGAGTAGTGCAATAGCCGGCCGCGATATGGCTCTTGGTCGGAGTCATTCATTCGACACCTTGTCGATTTGAGGGCGAACATTTGCTTGATCAACATGCGGCTGAATTCTTCGCTGCTACTCAAGCCCGGATCTGTTATCACGACCTCGGCACTAGGCTTGGCATGGTGCAGCACGACATCCGCTATGAACTCAGCTTGGGCTCGTTCATGTAGAACGTCACTGGCTATGATCAAGTCAAAGGCGCCCAGTGTAGTTGCCTCCCGCTCGTGACGAAGTTGGTGGAATTGCACGGACGGCAAACCGTTCAGGGCAGCATTGTGAGCAAGAAATGGTTCGGCCAATGGATGCTCGTCGCAGGCAATTACCTCGACGCCGCGCCGCATCAGCACAATGCTGGCGAGACCAATTCCACAAGAAAGCTGAAGTACTCGCTTGCCTGAGATGTCGAAGCGGCACATTGCCTGGGCAAGTAATTGACCCGATGGCCACAGCTGACCAAACAAGCCCCATTGCGCCGAGGAAATATGAAGACGCTTCCTATGCCCCTCCAAGTCGCTGACCTGGTGCTTATCGCTGAGGATGCGTAGCAAGTAGGAGTCGCCACCGATGGTGACCTTCACGTTGCGTGTCTTAAAAGCGGGCATTGCACACTCCCGTCGAGCGACCACCCATGGATAAGGGCAGGTAACGCATGAGAAGGAGCGATATGCGCAACCGTCGAAACCGCTGCACCGAGCGCGAAGCAGGCTAGACCTGTGATTTGATGCTAGCACGTCTCAGGATTGATCCGCTTTGGCCCCACGTGTGGCAGAGACGAATTCAGTATCCGCTTTCTGTAAATAGCTCTTCGTTCTTCGTGACGATCACCCAGTTGGGCATGAAGGCTGTGGGAAATTCGAGCACGCCAAATGCGTGGCTGCCTCAAGCAAGATGAAGTAGATTGAAAGAAACGCCTATGTCCCGCCTTTTGGCGGAAAGAGCTTTGGTTGCTGAATGCGCTCAGCAGCCCATGAATGCAGTGAAGTCCGCACTGGAATCAGGCTGCTGGCTCAATGCCGATAGTTGCTTTTCAGCAACTCGAGCTGCTCGGTAGCTGCCAGCATGCTTTTGATCCTATCCAGCACTGCTTCAATGCCATTTCGGCGCTCGGCTTCATTAGGTAGCCCTACTATCGAGCGCAATGCCTTCTTTGAAAGAATTTCCAGAGAGCGCAAGGTGTCCAGCCGTTTGGAATAGCTCCAAGAATGGGTAGACGCCATCATTTCGGCCGCGAAATCATCTAAGTCGGCCCGTGCATCGTCATGGTTCATGGCTGATCCGTGCGCGAAGTGCGCGTTTGAACATTCACCATAGACTCTTTCTAGCGGTCGTGTGTGACGAAGCTGGGTAGTGCCATGTAGCGAGGCGCCTTTAGACAACCGGATGGGAGCTGGCGCGGCTCTGCAGAGTCGCGACCCTTGGACCCCGCTGACGAGGACGACGAAGTAGAACCTGGCCTTACCCTTTGGCCGGTCAAAGCAGGGGGAATCTGGCGATGTCTCCATGCACACTCGCCGGCACTGGCTTACTTGGTGCTGTTCCTGCTTGCATTTTCCGGCCACGCATATGGAAGCTGGTTGCACGAAAATGAACAACTTGGCGCAGAAGGGGAGCGGCCAATTTCGTTGGCGCAGCATCTGGCGGGGGCCCAGTTCTGGTTCGAGTCGATGCAGAATTGGCAGAGCGAGTTCCTGGCCGCGCTGTCGATCGTGCTATTGAGCATCTTCCTGCGGCAGGACAAGTCCCCCGAATCGAAGCCGCTCGCCGCGCTGCACTCACAGACCGGCACCTGAGTGCCGGCCTGTATGAATTGCGCGATCAATCTGCGGCGTCAGCTTCTAGCCATGCGATAAAATCGCCCAAAGGCATCGGCCGGGCGATGTAATAACCTTGGACGCAATCAACGCCATGGGCGGTTAGCCACTCGAGCTCGGCGAGGTTCTCGACACCTTCGGCAACAATACTCAGTCCCAAGCCATGCCCCAGCGCAACCAATGCGTTGCAGATAGACGCATTACGCGGGTCGTTGTGCACGTTCTGCACGAAGGTCCTGTCGATCTTGAGGTGATCCAGCGGCAAATCTCGCAGATAGCTCATGCTGGAGAAGCCGGTGCCGAAGTCATCTATCGAAACGCAGACACCATCCCTGCGGAGTTCCTCCATTGTGGCCTGCGCCATTTCCGGACGCTGCAGCATGGCGCTTTCGGTAAGTTCCACATGCAGCGCGCCTCGAGGTAATTCGTAGCGCTTATGGGCGTCGCGCAGCATGCTCGACACCTCCCCTGCCATGAACTGCACTGCGGATACATTGATGGCGATTGCGATATCGTCGTGGCCACACAAACCTAGCGTCTGACGAGCGCGTGCCGCTGCATCAATAACCCAATCGCCAAGAGGCGTTATCAGGCCGGATTCCTCGCACAGCGGAATAAAGGTGGCTGGTGAAACATACCCGTCCGAAGTGCGCCAACGCAACAGGGCCTCGGCGACGATGATGCTTCCATCGGAAAGCCTTTTTATGGGCTGAAAGAAAAGCTCAAATTCCTCGCTAGCCAACGCGCTGCGTAGACGTTGCACGGTAGCAAGCCGGTCCGCTGCACGCTCGGCCATGCGCGATGAGTAGTGCATGGTCGGCAGATTTTGCACTCGCGCCTCAAACGCTGCCAGCGCGGCGTGGCTGGCTACCTGCTCAGATACCTCGAGGGGCTGTTGGAACGCAATGCCGATCCAGCCCTCCACGCGGTGCACACCGGTCTCTGATTCGATGGAATCGGTAAAGGTTGCAACCAGTGCGTCCACCAGCTCGCTCCACTTCTCTCCCTGCGTAATCGCGAGTACGAAAGCATCCGATGGCGAGTGAGCCAAATGACCGTGGCCTGCGCATATCAGCTGGAGACGATGGGCAACGGTGCGAATGAGGGCATCGCGGGTCTTTCGCCCGAAGGTAGATGACATTAGCTCCAGGTCACGCAATTGGATGTGGATTATCGCGTAAGGTCCGCTGTGCGCCTCCCCGTTTTGTCCCGCATCCACACGCTCCAGAAGCGTACGCAGGTGCAGTAGCCCTGTGCTTTCTTCGTGTGAGGCTCGCCATTTGAGATCTGCTTCATATGCCACGCGGTCACTGACATCTTCAGCGAGAACTAATCGAGCATCGCGTCCATTAAAGCGAATGCTACTGCTGTGGACACGCACGTATATGCGACGGCGGTCGCGGGTCATATGCAACCAGACGGGGGCAGCGTCACGGGGCTCGGCCGGGTCATCGACCGAATCCTGCACCGCGACGGCCTCTTCGGATGGACGAATCTGAAGAATGGTCATTCCCAGGAACTCGTCGCGCGAATATCCGTAGTGCTGTATCGCTGCCGAGTTCACTGCCAGGAACCGTAGCGACTGAATGTCGAACACCCAGAAAGGAAGCGGATTACGCTCAAACAGCTCGCGGAACTGTGATTCGGCACGCTCTAGTTCGGTCTGCTGGAGCCGGCGGTCCGTTATGTCCACGATGGTGCCCGTCATGCGTTGCTTCGCATCGTTGTCAGGAACAGGTGCTCCCCGTGCGCTGATCCAACGCTGCTGTCCATCAGGAAACACAATCCGGTATTCGGCTCGAAATGGGCTGCCGTTCTCTAACGCCTGTGCGAATGTCTGTTCTACCCACGGCCGGTCGTCCTGGTGCATTCGGTGAAAGAATTCTGTCAACGGGAGCAGCACTTCTTTGCGCGGAAAACCAAACAACTCAGCTGCGTGCCCGGACGCCCGCACTTGGTCACTTTCCGTATCCATCGCCCATACTCCTGCGCGTGAGGCTTCTTGGGCCTTACTGAGCCAGTCAGCGTGATGCTGCAGTTCAACATGGACCTTATGACGAGCCGCCTCAGACGCGGCCATCCTCCGCATCAGATAGAGCATGCCCAGCCAATACAGCAACAATAGCGATACCAGGAGCGCGGCGTAGTTTCTCCACGGTTTAACCGCCTCGCTTTTGGAAAGGGCAACGGCCACCACAAACGGATACCCGCTAGATGTTGCCAGACTAGTCAGGTGGACGCCGTCTTCAACGGCGTGAAGCCGTGACGGGCGGCTCGCGTCATTGATGAGGGCGTATTCGGTGCTTGTACCTTGATGAGCAAGCACTGCCCCGGCGGTCGTCATAATTGTGGCGCCACCGCCCCTGCCAACGTCGACGTCTTCAAGCATTTTACGTAACTCCGATGTTCGCAGCCGTGCTACAAGCCAGTTGCCCTGCGGAGTACGAACCACCAACTGCACCACCGGTTGCGAACGCCCCTGGTGTAACAGTGCGCCTACACCCAGCTGGCCTGGCTGGAGTGACGACTGCAATGCGGAAGGAACGCCCGCCGGTGCGCTTGCTCCTTTGTGGAGCGGAGCCCCGTCTCGGTTGAGTATGTCGATGTCTTGGAGCTCACTATTGCGAGAAATGACGCCGCGTATCGTTTCGGGGATATTCCAGAGCGCAGGGTTGGTCGCATAGCTGTCCGCCTCGGTCGCCATCCCATTCAGTGCTCTTTCAAGATTACGTATCTCGTAGTGGAGTACCCGGCCTACGCCTTGAGCTATTGCCGCACTCTGATGCTGCGCCGCCTCCAGACGTGCCGACCGGTCTTGGAGGATTGTTGAAATCAAGCCGGCGCTGAGCGCCAGACCCAGTACCGTTCCTACCCATCGAGCCCCGCGTGTGGCCCCAGCATTTCTTGTTGAAGCAATTGTCATCAATCCCTCCGATCCCCCTACTAAGTCGCCGGGCGTCCACACGGAGATGGCATACCCGCGAAGAAGGATACCGCTACGGGGATGTCTGAGCTTAGGTAGCAATCACATTCCAATCTGTCGTAATGCGCACCACCCATGCTGCCGAAACGTAGCGGTCGTCGAGCGAGTAACAAGGCAGGTGGATTTGTTGATTAAAGTTCTTAAGCGACATAAGTAGAGGGAAACTGACCTAAGTGTGTAAGGCGTTCACTAAATTTCACCGCTACCCAATTGCACGGCTCATTGCATCGCCTAGACGCTCTTTATGATGCGCGGTTTATGACAGCCAATCCGATGGGGGATCTTTCGATGCGTGAGTCCTCGGAAACTGCATCAAGAAGCAGGCGAGGGCGCTGCGGAGGATGGCGAAGGCCTGTTCGCGGGCGTAATTATCAGTACGGTGAAACTACCTTCGGCCTTGGCCACCGCTATGAAAGCACCTTCTGCATCCACCGGGTCGGTGTCGGCATGTGACCACGCATATGAACAGTGAGAGAGAGTACGTTGATACGGAGTTGGAGGAGTTGGAGCGACTCGCCGCGACACAGAAAGAGCTCCCGCCCACTGCGCGGGACTTCGCGCCGCTGTTGTCTAGAGCTGCCTTGCTTCTCAACGAACTGGAGGGTGCTGCTAAGAATTACGTAGATCAAAGAGTGGATCGATTGTGTTTGGCTGCAGGAAGTGTCTACGTGGTACCTCAAAGCGACATGCACTCTTGGCTACGTGTTCACGAAGATCAGTAGTATTTTTGCTTCTCACGACTACCTCACAACGCGCTATCGGGAGAATCGTCGCTGCGGCATACGGCCGCAAGGAGAAGGATCATGGGAAACCAGAACCAGAACCAGAACCAGAACCAGAGCCAGCACAACCAGCAGAGGCAGCAGGATCAGCAGGATCAGCAGAACCAACGGGACGGGCGGAATCAGCAGAACCAGCAGGATCAGGATCGCAACGATCAGGAATGTAACGAACGCCGTGAACGCTAATGCTTCGAGCATCGGTCGGGGCCCCCGTAAGGGGGCCCTTTTTTTCATCTGTAAGTACGAGGCCACTTATGTCGTCCGCCAACGTCGAAGATCTCTACCTCCACGTCACACTTACGTCGCTGGTTGCGGACGGTCCCCGCGTTGCTTGGGTGGCCACGCGTGTTCAAAGAACTCAGGATAGTTCCGCTACGTCCGTTTGGGCGTGGAGCCAAGAAGACGGTATCGAACAGGTTGCCAAAGAGGGACGTTCACCTCAAGTCAGTCCCGATGGGCAACGGGTTTCCTTCATCGCCTCGGGGGATCGGCCTGACGTATGCATTTGGCAGGGTCGCGATAGTGAGCTTCAACGTGTTTCTACTGCAAACATTGAGGTGATCTCCATTCTGCAATGGAGAGCGGCGGGGAACCAGCTCCTGGTCATCAGTAAGCCTCGTGCCGGTACCGGTAGTGACGATCCTTATCGGGTTAGCGAAATCCCCTACAAGCAAGACGGTATGGGTGTGGACGTTGAGCATGTGGCTAACCTTGGATGGCTCAACATTGACGATGGCACGATAGAGTCGATAGACGCTCAAGGGCTTGAGGTGCTAGAGGCTCGCTGGTCGTCGCTAGGGGACAGGTTGGCCTTCGTTACACGAAGCCGAGGTCCTCAGAGACATCGTATGCAGCTATGGATAAAGGCAGGCGATGACCGTCCGTATCGCGCAGCGAAGGACCATGTCTCGTTCTCTGGGTTGCGTTGGTCCCCTGGCGGCAAGTGTCTGGCCTTCTCAGGATCAAAGATCGAGGGAGATTCTATCGGGCTGCTTTGCTTGTGGGAATTTCAAGCCGGACAAGTTGAGATGCAAAAGAATGTTGAGCTAGCTGTTCCGAGTTCGATCACATGGGACGGAGAGAGCCGGCTAATCGTTAACCAAGTTCATCACGGCCTTCAGCGGGTCATTGGTGTCAGCCTCAACGGGAATATTGAGCAGATAGTCGCTGAACCGATGAGCCACTGCTTGGCAATGGCGGCGGGATCGGCAAAGTTGTCGGTTGTGCTCTGTTCGCCCACTGCCGGCCCCGAGCTTTTCATGGTGGACAAGCAGGGCAGATCGTTGACTCAGGTGAGCAGCTTCAACGCATGGAGAGAGGATCGGCCGGACTTGATGTGTTCAGAACGGTGGTTTCGAGTGCCTGATGGAAATGGTGGCTTCGAGGACGTGCAGGGCTGGGTTCTTAGTGCTCCCGGCAAAGGGCCCCGCCCGTTGTTGATGGACATGCATGGCGGGCCCCACAGCATCGCCTCATTTGAATTTGAACGCCAGGTTCACTGGCCTGTTCTGGTGGAGAAGGGGTGGGCCATCTTAGCGCTCAATGCGGTGGGCTCGAACAGTTACGGGAGCGACTTTGCGCATCGCCTCCGTGGCAAGTGGGGAGAACTGGACTATCCCCAGTGGCAGGAGGCACGGCGACAATTGCGCGCAGAAGGCATCGCATCTGACGTCGCGGCCTGCTTTGGCCATTCGTACGGCGGCTTCTTGTCGGCCTGGGCGCTAGGCCACGATGAGGCTTTGTCCTGTGGCGTAGTGTCTGGAGGGGTGATTAATCTTATTTCGCACACCGGGAATTCAGACACCGGCTACTACGTCGGGCCCTATGCGATGAGTGGGGAACTCAGTGAATGCGTCCAGCGCTATTGGGAGCTATCCCCATTGGCCTATGCCAACAGTATCCACGCTCAGACATTGATGCTGCAGGGCGATGCCGACGAGCGCTGTCCGCTGGGCCAAGGCGAAGAGCTTCTTGCAGGGCTACTGCGGAGGGGCGGCGTCAAGGCCGAGATGCTTGTATTCCCAGGTGGTTCGCACCACCTCTCATCTAGGGGCCGCCCAAGCCATCGTGTGTGCTACTACTCTGCGTTGGTGGAGTGGCTCGAAGATGCCAAGAGTTCCACCAATAACAGTATCCGGGCGGGCCAATAGGCCCGCCCGGTAAGCTCTACTGCTGTGCCGCAGCCTTATTGCCGCCCTGCTTCGCCAGCAAAGTCAGCTTCTCGTCGGTGGCCTTCTCCTCGTCCAACGTCTCGAGGAGGAGCGGAAGGGCATCCTTATAGCCGAGCTGTTTCGCCAAGGCGGCGATTGTGCCGTAAGACGCGATTTCATAGTGCTCAACCTTCTGGGCACCACCAATCAGGGCGGCATCTCGCACCGGGCCTTCCTCGATGCTGTCGATTGCATCCTTCCCCTCTTCGACGAGGCCCTCCATCGCTGCGCATTTGATGCGCTTAAGGCGAACACCGAGGAGCTCGACTACTTGGTCAATGCGCTCGATCTGACCTTGTGTCTCTTCGAGGTGAGTCTCAAACGCGGCAGCCAAGTCTGGATTGAAAGCAGCGCGGGCCAGACGGGGCAGAGCCTTGGTAAGTTGCTTCTCTGCACTGTAGATGTCTGACAATTCGTGGATGAAGAGATCTTCCGCAGTCTTAATCGCCATGTCCAGCTCCGATTGTTGAGGAGCGGATACGGTAGGGAACCGTAGGTTACCAACCCGCCTACGTATGTGAATGTTGGGTGGACAGGGTAGCTTGCTTTCGTGCTTGCCACTGGTTTGGGAACGGCGTTCCACCCATGCGCCACCCGCCATGCGCATGCAGCCGACATCACACCGGAGTCTGTGCGGATTTATATGCGGACGCTGTTCTAAATCGCCCTCACTTTTGTGCGAGGCCTCCATTCGGGGGATGTCCGCTCTTGGCCGATAGCGGACGTAGGGACCGCGGCGCATGTCTACTTCATCCTTGGCGATTCGGTCTCAGCTCGATGCAAGCTGACCATCTGCCTGCCAGCTTGTCGACCTTGCCTGAAAATGGGATCTGCAAGCTACCGTTGACACTGTGCCGGGACAGCGATGACTCCGCATTTCCCCTTAGGCCATCTATCAGTATACAATTGGGTGTCAAATACTGAACGGATCGGCCAGCGATGACTCCACCCTGACGCTTGATTGAAGAAGCGATCCAGACTCTTAGGTCTGGAAGGGTGCCTGTTTATTTCGTTTGGCGCGCACGGCTGTGCGCGGAGATCATTTCACATGTCCGTAATTTATACCCTGCGCCAGCAATGGCTCGGCAATATCCGTGGTGACCTGCTGTCGGGCATCGTCGTTGCGCTGGCACTGATTCCCGAGGCGATCGCCTTTTCCATCATCGCTGGCGTCGACCCCAAGGTGGGTTTGTATGCCTCTTTCTGCATCGCCGTCATCACCGCCATCGCCGGTGGTCGCCCTGGCATGATCTCGGCTGCGACCGGCGCCATGGCGCTACTGATGGTCACGCTGGTGCGTGAGCACGGCATCCAATATTTGTTTGCCGCCACCATCCTGGCTGGCGTGCTGCAGATGCTGGCCGGCGCCCTGCGCTTGGGCTCCCTGATGCGCTTTGTGTCGCGCTCGGTGGTGACCGGTTTTGTGAACGCGCTGGCGATTCTGATCTTCATGGCACAGCTTCCCGAGCTCATCGATATGCCGTGGATGGTGTACGCGATCTGTGCTGTGGGTCTGGCAATCATCTACCTGCTGCCGCTGTTGACCAAAGCCGTTCCTTCGGCATTGGTGGCGATCGTGGTTCTCACGGCCGCCTCCATGTACTTTGGCTTCGAGGTGCGCACCGTCGGCGACATGGGCGCGTTGCCTGACAGCCTGCCTTCGTTCCTGATTCCGGACGTGCCATTTACCTGGGAAACACTCCAGATCCTGCTGCCGGTATCGGCGACACTGGCGGTCGTTGGCCTGTTGGAATCGCTGATGACCGCGCAGATCGTCGAGGACATGACCGATACCCCCAGTCAGAAGAATCGCGAATGTGCGGGCCAAGGCTTGGCTAACACCGTAACGGGCTTCTTCGGGGGCATGGCGGGCTGTGCAATGATCGGCCAGTCAGTGATCAACATCACGTCCGGTGGCCGGGGCCGCCTCTCGTGCCTGGTGGCCGGCGTGGTTCTGCTTTTGCTGGTTGTTTATGGGTCAAACCTGGTGAGTCAGATCCCGATGGCCGCGCTGGTCGCGGTGATGATCATGGTCAGCATCGGCACCTTCAACTGGCGCTCACTGCGCGAACTGGCCATTCATCCCAAGAGCTCTTCAGTCGTGATGATTGGCACCGTCATCGTGACCGTGGCTACCCACGACCTTGCTAAGGGCGTGCTGACAGGCGTGGTCCTGTCGGCGGTGTTCTTCACCCGCAAGGTCGGCAAGATGCTGATCATTGACGACACCCAGGTCGACACCGACTCGCGCGTCTACGTGGTGAAGGGGCAGGTGTTCTTTGCGTCTGCTGGACAGTTCGTGAGCAGCTTCAACTATCTGGATGTCCCCAAGAACGTCAAAATCGATCTGAAGGATGCCCACTTTTGGGACCTCACGGCCGTTGATGCGCTCGACAGGGTAGTGATGAAGCTGCGCGAGCACGGCGCGACCGTTGAAGTGTTCGGTCTCAACGATGCAAGTGAGACCTTGGTTGACCGCCTAGGGAAGCACCGTACTCCAGGCGCCGCGCTGTCGTCGGGCCATTGAATGAGCGAAGCGGGCACCGAAAGGTGCCCGCGTCCCTTCCGGCAGTCATCGAACTGACATATGGGACGGTAATACTTCGATCATTCTAGATAAATGGTTGCGATGATATGCGTACGCTGAATGTTCTGTTCCTCTGCACAGGCAACTCGGCGCGCAGCATTCTTGCCGAGGCCCTAGCCAACCATTTAGGGCGCGAACGTATCCAGGCTTACAGTGCTGGCAGTCATCCCAAGGACGCAGTTCATCCAGTGGCCCTGCAGGCGCTCTCGGAGATTGGCTTCGACACTGCCGGGCTGTCGAGCAAGTCGTGGGAAGCATTCGCAGGTCCGGGAGCACCACAGATGGATCTCATCGTGACCGTGTGCGATCGCGCTGCGGGCGAGGCATGTCCAGTGTGGCCAGGTCAGCCGGCCACCGCCCACTGGGGTATCCCCGACCCAGCTGCAGTGCAGGGCAGCGCGGAGCAGGTCCACAGGGCGTTCCTGAGCACGCTTCACCAGCTCCAGCACCGTGTGGGACTGCTGTTGGCGCTCAAGCCTGAAGCGCTGGACCGCATGACCCTGCAATCGCAGGTGCGGGCGCTGGACAATGGCGCCGAGGCTCAGGGGCCAGATGGCGGCTGAGAAACGGCCCCAACGTAGTCGCTGATCTGCCTTACTGCCTCGCGCGCGTAACGGGTCACTCCGATCAGCGTGGCCGACGCTGCCCCATTCCAGTCACCATACCCAAGCAGCCAGACCGATGGCGCTGCGACCGAACGGACCTGGGTGTCATCCACGTCGATACGACCCTGGGCGTTGACCAGGCCCAGTCCTTCCAGGTGGGACAAGGCCGGCCGGAAGCCGGTGCACCAGATCACCGCGTCGAAGTTGCGTTCGCTGCCATCTGCCCACTGCATGCCGGTGGTGGTGAAACGGACAGGTGGCGTCATGGAGACCAGTACACCGCGGCGCCGTGCGTCCACCACCGGCGGCACCATGACGATGTCGCCTAAACCACCCTGCGGAAGATCCGGTCCGCGTCCTTCCTGCTGAGCCCTCCACTTCTCGGTTGCGCGTGCGAACAGAACGCGCCCGTCGACATCGTCGGCCAGGAAGGCTGGCTTGCCCTGGGTGATCCAGGTGGTGTCGGCCACCTTTGATACCTCGGCCAGAATCTGTGCCCCTGAGTTGCCGCTGCCGATGATCGCCACGCGCATTCCGGCAAAGGATCCAGGATGGCTGTAGTGGGCCGAGTGCAGCTGCACGCCGCCGAATGCGTCCATACCTTCATAGTCGGGCGTGTAGGGATGCCGCCAGGTACCTGTGGCGCTTATCACTGCACGCGTATGCCACTGTCGGCCGTCATCTGCTTCCACCAGCAGCCGGGTTCCCGAACGACTGACGCGTTCCACCTGCACGGGACGGATGACGGGCAGCGCATATTTATGCTCGTAGCGCGCGAGGTAGTCGAGCACTTCCGCCTGCGACGGGTACGGTTCCCGGGTGGGAGGCATCGGCCAACCGGGAATCGAGCTCCAGCCCGCTGGCGAGAACAGATGCAAGGATTTCCACGCATGCTGCCACGCCCCACCAGGTGACGTTTCAGCATCAAGAATCACATAGGACAGCCCGCTGCGACGCAGGAAGTAGCCGGCCGAAAGACCCGCCTGGCCACCTCCGATCACCACCACATCGACGTTGTCCATCTGGACTTCCTCCCACCGCTGCACTCAGGCGGCGTTCTTGTGCTGCTGTTGATCGGAGATCTTGAGTGCATCCAGATAGCGCTCCGCGTCCAGTGCGGCCATGCAGCCGAAGCCGGCCGAGGTGATCGCCTGGCGATAGTGCTGGTCGGCCACGTCGCCGGCGGCGAACACGCCTTCCACCGAGGTCTGGGTGGCGTTGCCGCCCAGGCCCGAACGGATTTCCAGGTAACCGTTGTTCATGGCCAACTGGCCGTCGAACAGCTGGGTGTTCGGGTGGTGGCCGATGGCCACGAAGAAGCCGTGGGCATCGATGTCGCGGGTGCTGCCGTCCAGGGTCGACTTCACGCGCACGCCGGTCACGCCCGCCTCGTTGCCCAGCACTTCCTCCACCTGGTGGTGCCAGACGGTTTCGATCTTGCCGGCTTCAACCTTGGCGAACAGCTTGTCCTGCATGATCTTTTCCGCCTTCAGGGTGTCGCGGCGGTGGACCAGATAGACCTTGCGGGCGATGTTGGACAGGTACAGCGCTTCTTCCACGGCAGTGTTGCCGCCGCCGACCACGACCACGTCCTGGTCACGGTAGAAGAAGCCGTCGCAGGTGGCGCAGGCGGAGACGCCGCGGCCCTTGAATTCGTCTTCGGTGGGAATGCCCAGGTACTTGGCGGTGGCGCCGGTGGCGATGATCAGCGCGTCGCAGGTGTATTCGGCGCTGTCGCCGATCAGCTTGAACGGACGCTGCTGCAGGTCGGCGGCATGGATGTGGTCGAAGATGACTTCCGTCTCGAAGCGCTCGGCGTGCGCCTGCATGCGCGCCATCAGATCCGGGCCCATCAAGCCATGGGCGTCGCCCGGCCAGTTGTCCACTTCGGTGGTGGTCATCAGCTGGCCACCCTGCTGCAGGCCGGTGATGACGACCGGCTTCAGGTTGGCGCGGGCAGCGTAGACGGCAGCGGTCCAACCGGCCGGGCCGGAACCGAGGATCAGCAATGGAATGTGTCGGGTGGTGCTCATGGCTCAGCGGCTCCGTGCATCGGCAGGAAAGTAGCGCTTGCCCAGCCGCAGGGCGACATGGACCAGCAGGATCAGTACTGGCACTTCCACCAGCGGGCCGATGACGGCGGCGAAGGCGACCGGCGAGGCCAGGCCGAAGGCCGCGATGGCTACCGCAATGGCCAGTTCGAAGTTGTTGCCGGCCGCGGTGAACGCGATCGCAGTAGTGCGTGGATAGTCCTTGGCGATCAGCTTGCCCATGAAGAAGCTGATGACGAACTGGATGATGAAGTACAGCGTCAGCGGGATCGCGATGCGTACCGCGTCCATCGGAATGCGCAGCACGTCACCGCCTTTCAGGCTGAACATCGCCACGATGGTGAACAGCAGTGCGGCGAGCGTTATCGGGCTGATGGCAGGCAGGAACTTCTCTTCATACCACTGCACGCCCTTGCGCGTCTTCAGCCATCGACTGGTGAGGAAGCCGGCCAAGAATGGGATGCCCAGGTAGATCAGAACCGCCTCGGCGATGGTCCAGACGCTGACATCGATGACGCTGCCCTGTAGCCCGAACACCGGTGGCAACCAGGAAAGGAAGAACCACGCGTAGACGCTGAACAGCGCGATCTGGAAGATCGAGTTGAATGCCACCAGGCCGGCCACGTACTGGCCGTCGCCGCGGGCGAGCTGGTTCCACACCAGCACCATGGCGATGCAGCGCGCCAGGCCGATCAGGATCAGGCCGGTCATGTACTCGGGGTAGTCGCGCAGGAACAGCACCGCCAGCCCGAACATCAGGAACGGGCCCACGATCCAGTTCTGCAGCAGCGAGAGCATCAGCACGCGCTTGTCGGCAAAGACGGTGGGCAGTTCCTCGTACTTCACCTTGGCCAGCGGCGGGTACATCATCAGGATCAGGCCAATGGCGATCGGGATGTTGGTCGACCCTACGGAAAGGCTGTTCAACGCGCTGGGCACGCCTTCGAACATCGCGCCCAGGCCGACGCCGAGCGCCATGGCGGCGAAGATCCACAGCGTCAGGTACCGGTCCAGAAACGACAGGCGGGAGGTGTCAGTGGTCATGGGGTTTTCCGGGAAGACGGTCAGTGGATCTGCGCAATCGGATCAAGCTGGGCCTTGAGAGACTCACGGTCATCCCATGCCCCGTCAGGAATCTCCAGGAAGGCCTTCAGGCGGGCCTTGATGATCTGATGCGCCCGGTCGAACGCTTCAGCCTTCTGTGCATCCGAGCCTTCCACACCGGCCGGGTCGAAAAGGCCCCAGTGCACGCGCACGAAATCGCCAAACACAACCGGGCACGCCTCGGCGGCCGCGCTGTCGCACACGGTGACGATCAGATCCATGGCAGCCGCATCCGCTTCGGCAAACTCGTCCCAGGACTTGCTGCGCAGGCCCTCCACCGGGAAGCCCTCGCGCTGCAATTGGGCAATGGCGAACGGATTGACCCGACCGGCTGGCTGGCTGCCTGCACTGAAGGACTGATAGCGGCCTTCGCCCCACTTTTTCAGGGTCGATTCGGCCAACACGCTGCGCGCGGAATTGCCGGTACAAAGGAACAGAACACGACGGGTCATTTTGGCGATCTCTGGGGTAAGGGGTCAGCAGCCTGCGGGGCGTTCACAGGCCTGTTCGTCGGCACAGCAGTTTTCGGTGAGGTAGGCCACCAGCGCGTTCATCGCCACGAACTCGGCCCGGTAGCAGATGGTCCGGCCACGTTGCTCGGCGCTGATCAGTCCCGCAGCCAGCAGTTCCTTCAGGTGGAAGGAGAGCGTGGCGCCAGGCAAAGAGAGGGCTTGGGCAATGTCGCCGGCCAGCTTGCCGGCGCTGCCAGCCTGAACCAGAAGACGGAAGATCGACAGGCGGGTGGCATGACCTAGGGCTGCCAAGGCGTGGGTTGCGTTCTTATGTTCCATGATTCTAGAATAATCGAAGAAAAATGACAGGACAACCCCCGTGCAGCAGATCCCCAACGTGGTCCCGGGTGCCATGGACATTCCCACGGCCGCCAAGCTCAACGATCCGGCCGCGCAGCCACACCGGCCACGCATCCTGATCCTGTACGGGTCGCTGCGGCCGCAGTCGTTCAGCCGCAAGCTGGCGCTTGAGGCGCAGCGGCTGCTGGAGCAGCTTGGGGCGGAAACCCGCCTCTTTGATCCACATGAGCTACCCATGCTTGACTCGGTGCCGGCCACGCACCCCAAGGTGCAGGAGCTGCGCCAGGCCTCGCTGTGGTCGGAAGGACACGTTTGGGTCAGCCCGGAACGCCACGGCACCCTTACGGCGGTATTCAAGAACCAGATCGACTGGCTGCCGCTCGAAGAGGGCAGCGTTCGACCCACCCAGGGCCGTACGCTGGCAGTGATGCAGGTCTGCGGCGGTTCCCAGTCGTTCAACGTCGTCAACGCGCTGCGCGTGCTCGGCCGGTGGATGCGGATGGTCACAATTCCGAACCAATCCTCGGTGGCCAAGGCCTGGCAGGAGTTCGATGACGACGGTCGAATGAAGCCTTCGGCGTACTACGATCGCGTGGTGGACGTGATGGAGGAACTGGTCAAGTTCACCCTGCTGGTGCGCGGGCGTAGTGACTACCTGGTGGACCGCTACAGCGAGCGCAAGGGGGCCGTCGAGGCGGCAGCGCTGGCCGCTGCCGCAGGCGTGGTGGAGACCGTTTTGAACCAAGAGGAAAGTGCGTGAACGCTGTCATCTATCACAACCCAAAGTGCGGCACCTCCCGCAATACCTTGGCGCTGATCCGCTTTGCCGGGATCGAGCCGGAAGTGATCGACTACCTGACCCACCCGCCCAGCCGTGCGCGCCTGGTCGAGCTTATTACGGCGGCGGGGTTGAGCGTGCGCGATGCCATCCGGCAGAAGGGAACGCCGTATGACGAACTCGGGCTAGGCAACGCAGCACTGAGCGAGGACGCGCTGCTGGATGCGATGCTGGCGCACCCGATACTCATCAATCGTCCTCTGGTACAAACCGATAGGGGTACTCGTCTGTGCCGGCCTTCGGAAGTGGTGCTGGAGATCCTGCCGCCGCTGCCCGGACCGTTCCGAAAGGAAGATGGAGAGTGGGTGACCGGGCACGCCGGAAGCTCGACGCCGTGATCCCATTGCCAGGCTGGGCTTGCTGCCGCTGAGAACCACAGGAGGTCATGCCCCATGTCGGCGCTGGATCCCACGACAAGCGACAGCGCATGGCGCGTCTTCCTGGTGTTTGTGCGACTGGGACTGACTTCGTTTGGCGGCCCGATTGCCCACCTGAGCTATTTCCGCAACGAGTTCGTCGAGCGTCGCCGTTGGCTGACGGACCGTAGCTATTCCGATCTGGTTGCCCTGTGCCAACTACTTCCGGGCCCGGCCAGCAGCCAGGTTGGAATGGCGCTGGGCTTGCGTCGCGCCGGCTGGCCTGGCCTGCTGGCCGCCTGGGCAGGCTTTACGCTGCCATCGGCCGTGCTGATGATCCTGTTCGCCTTGGGCGTTACCGAGTACCAGGGCATCGTTGAAACCGGCTGGCTGCATGGTCTGAAGATCGTGGCAGTTGCCGTGGTGGCCCAAGCAGTATGGGGAATGGCCCGGTCCCTTTGCCCGGACCGTCTGCGGGCAGCGATGGCGTTTTTTGCCGCTGTGTTGACTTTGTCCATACCCACGGTCGTCGGGCAGATCGTGGTGATCATCCTCAGCGGATTGATCGGTCGCTGGATGCTGAAGATCGAACCGGCCTCCGGCCAATCAGACGGCGGCTATTCCGTCTCGCGAAGAACCGGCACGGTGGCACTGGTGCTACTGGTGCTGCCGCTTGTTCTGCTGCCCTTGTGGGCGGTAGCTAGCGGCTCCCCCTTGGCCGTGCTGTTGGAGGGTGTGTACCGCGCTGGCGCCCTGGTCTTCGGCGGCGGCCATGTCGTGCTGCCGTTGCTGCAGACCGCAGTCGTCCAGAGCGGCACCGTGAGCACGGTGGATCTGCTCGCCGGGTACGGTGCGGCGCAGGCGGTGCCGGGCCCTCTCTTCTCCTTTGCGGCATACCTGGGGGCTATGGCCGAGGGGCCGCTGGGTGGCTGGGCAGGAGGCCTTGCGCTGTTGGTGGTCATTTTCCTGCCAGCCGTTCTCGTGCTCGTAGGGGTGCTGCCGTTCTGGGAGTCCCTGCGCCCCCGCAAGGATCTCCAAGCTTCGATTGCAGGCGTCAATGCCGGGGTGGTCGGCATCCTGTTGGCGGCGTTGTATGACCCGGTGTGGACGAGCGCGATCCATGACCGATGGGATGTCGCGATGGCGTTGGTTGCGTTTGGGCTACTGGTCGTTGCGCGTGCTCCGCCGGTCCTGGTCGTGTTGCTGGCTGCCGTGGCGGGTTGGGCGATGACGGGATAGCGCCGCCAGGACGGTCAGGAGCGTTTCGGCAGCGCAACCTGATGTCCGCTTCTGGCCGACAGCGGACGTCAACTTTGACTTTGGACTTTTTGTCCGGAGACCTTCAGGAATGCTTGGAGGTATCCGGGCAGGCCACAGATCCATGCCTCTGCCTCTCAAGGTGAAGAGGTAGAGGTCCATAAGTGGGGTGTCATCGACAGGCGGCGCCGCTGTCCGAGTAAGTCCAACAGCATCCAATCAACTAAGGGGTACAAATGGGGGTATTTTCAACGTAGGATTTATATTTATTGCATTTAAAACAATTGGTTGTATCGACTATTTGGGTCAGATAAGCGCACCATCGCCTGATCCTATGGCGTCCAAGCAAGTCCAGAATTCATACTAAGCCCGCAGAAATGCGGGTTTTTTTGTGCGTTTTGGTCCGGGCGTGTCCACGTACATCCAGCGGCGTTGGGGGTACAAGTGGGATGTCGCCTATCCGTAAACTTGATCCAGGTATTTCTAGCGATCTCCGGGCCAGCTAGCCCCAAGGAGACCACTGATGCGCAGGGGCAAGTTCACCGGGAGCAGGTCGTTGCGACGTTTAAGCAGGTTGAGGCTGGAAGGCAGATCAAGGATATCTGCCATGAGCTGGGAGTTTCCAATGCGACTTACTACGGGTGGAAATACAAGTGCGGCGGCATGGATGCTTTGGAGCGACTAGCTGCGGCAATACTGTTGGAGGCGATGCAGGCTCCCCCTGAGCTTTCTGCCAAGCCAAACAAGCCCGGCAACGCGATTTTCCAGGAGTGTGAGCGATGACAAAGCGGAAAAGTTGGGCGCCATGTTCTCCTCCACCCACTGCCCGTTCCAAATGCTGCGCGTTCGCAGCCTGCATTCTGCTGATAGCGCCTGCCTCATCGACGGCGGCGGTGGAGCAGGCATCATCGAAGCAGTGCGCCAATCCGGCCTTTGTTCTCGAAACGTTTCGTACAGATGAGTTGCCCTCAACTGTGAAAAGCAGTTTGCGCGTTGTGAGTGACTACGTTGCGCCAGTATCGGCATCGGAGATATCGAGCTCATGCGGCCAGTATCTGACCAGCTTTCGAGGCTCCACCTATGGATTCTCAACAGACGTGGTGATCGGGCCGAACCGTGCTTCTACTGGCCTTGAGGCGAGAAGGGTAGAAGTCCCGCATGGACGAACATCTCCAAGAATCGAAGATAGACGCATCTATTTCAGCGAAAATAGAATCGCCTCTGCACGCGATGGCAGATCGGTCGACCTTATTTTGTCGAGCAGCGATGGCCACTCCGAAGTCTCCATCGTTACCACCGCAAGCTCAGGTGCTGTCAACCGGTTGGTGCTACTGAACGCTGATGCCACCATCCGATCTGTCGACTGGATTGGCTCAGTGCATGGCGACCAAGGCGTTCTCTATGTCCTTGAGGAAGGCAGCGGACTCGTTGGTCATATGTATGTTCTCAAGGTCGAAGCCGCGCTTGGAGAGGCCACGCCTTAGCCGGACGTGGTCCGCGTGACCATCTCCCAGTTTTCTGAGCAATTCAAAAGTAGAGAAATCCGGCGAAACCGACCCCGGGCAGAGAGGTGGTTTGGTCATGGCGAAGTCGTAGTCCACCGAAGCGCCGATCTCGTTTGCTCTGCGTCGATGAGAATGCACTACGTCGCTCGACGAAACGTGCCGGGGTGGGAACTCCCAAGATCACATTTCGGCAGCTGCGAGAGTGAGTGCCTGGGCTGTCTGAAACCAAGAAACATCATTGCCATAGGGCGTGGCGCAGTGCCGGCTCGGGCAGTTTTTTTCAGCTCGCTCCCCGCGATGACTTGAGCATGGCATTAAACGTTTGCGTCGAATGTCGCCGTGTCGCAACGAAGATTCAGGTTTCGTTCTGTTTGTCACCCTCGCTCTTACGATAATGTGATGAGCATCCCGTTTTTAACATTTCAGGGGTACAGCACATATATGATGCAGCGGCGGACAAATCGGTACGCGTAGCCTCTGGGGGAGGGGTCTTGAGAATTCTGTCTGTTTTCGGCACTCGTCCTGAAGCGATCAAGATGGGGCCATTGGTGGGGGCTTTGGCGAAAGCACCCGGTATCGAGTCGATCGTGGCTACCACTGGTCAGCATCGCGCGATGTTGGATCAGGTGTTGGGGTTGTTCCAGATAACGCCGGATCATGATCTCGATGTAATGGTTGGCAATCAGACTTTGAATGGGCTGTGTGCACGCCTGTTCGAGCGTCTGGATGAGCTCTATGCACGCGTCCAGCCTGATCTGGTGCTGGTGCATGGCGATACCAGCACGGCGATGAGTGCGGCAATGGCCGCTTTCCATCGTCGTATCCGTATCGGTCATATCGAAGCGGGGCTGCGCACTGGCAACCTGCAGCAGCCTTGGCCGGAAGAGCTCAATCGCCGCATCGTTGATCTGGTCGGTGACTATCTGTTTGCGCCGACGCCAGAGGCTGCGCGGAACCTTGCAGGTGAGCGACCGTTTGGAAAGCTCATCGTGACCGGCAACACCGTGATTGATGCCTTGAAGCAGACCGTGGAACGCATTGAGCGGGATGACGCGCTGCGTGGGTCCATCGACGCCGGCTTGCCGTTGCGCGAGGGCCGCCGCCTGCTTTTGGTTACCGGCCATCGTCGTGAGAGTTTTGGCGGTGGCTTTGCCGAAATATGCACTGCGTTGGCGGCTCTGGCGCGCGAGCCAGACCTGGACATCATCTATCCGGTGCACCTCAATCCGAACGTGCAGGGGCCGGTGCATGCGCAGTTGGCGGGGCTGGAGAATGTCCATCTGCTGCCGCCGCAGGATTACCTCAGTTTCGTCAGGCTGATGCAACTTGCCGATGTGGTGCTGACCGATTCCGGCGGCGTCCAGGAAGAGGCCCCGGCATTGGGACGTCCGGTCCTGGTCATGCGCGATGTCACCGAGCGCCCGGAGGCGGTGCAGGCGGGTGCGGTAAAGCTCGTCGGAACCTCCGCCACACGCATCATCGATGGTGTTCGCCAAGCGCTCGCGGCGCCGGCCAAGCCCGCCATATTCAATCCGCTTGCCAGCCCCTACGGCGATGGCAGTGCGAGTGATCGCATCGTAGCGGCGCTGTTGGGGGCGCCGTATTCCGAGTTCATGCCACAGCTGTCGTTACGGGCAGCGCGGGCGAACGCACCACATCTTATCGAGCACGCCGAATGAGTAATTACGCATACCGAGCCGGAAATTTGAGTACGTCGTTGTCGTTGGTGGCGCTTTCCATGGCAGTTTCGCTGCAGGCCTTCGCCGCCGATTCGGTCAGTGGTCAGTTCCGCGAGTGGGGCGAAAATACCGTTGTTTCGCGCAGCATGACGCTGCGGGATCTCGGTTTCACCGAGCCGGTGAGCCTGCGTGGGCAGGACAACCAGCGCGAGCTCTATTTGCCGGTGCCGGCGGGTGTCGCCACCCGCAATGCGCAGCTGCAGTTGGATGCGCGCTATCTGCGCGGCCATCCGGGCCGTACTTCGAACCTGTTGAGCATCGACGATGATGCCGTGGCCGCACGTACCATCACCGACGCGCAGGGCGACCTGAGTCAGTTGATCGGCATTGATGGTTTTCCGCGCGCCACCGGCTTCGTGCGCTTCGGCATCGGCTGGTGGTCGGTGGTCTCGGACTACCAGTGCACGGACCAGAGCGCTCCAGCCAATGTGTTGCGGATTGGCCCCGACACACGCTTCAGCTATGAATTTGATCGACGTGCAATTGATACCGTTGCCAAGGCGTGGACCGCATTGCCGCGGCAGGTGCGCTTGCTGGTGGATGGTCGCCAGCTGGACGCGGCCAGCTACGACACGGCGTGGCGGGTCGGGGCGGTGCTAGAAGCAGCTGGCAAACGTGTGACCGTGCAGGCATTGCCCAAGGTCGGTGACACGTTGGACACCACCGGCTTGCAGATCCCGGCCAGCCTGTCGTCGGTTCCGGCCTATGCGGCGCTGTCTGCGGCAAGCGCGCAGCACCGTATAGCCAATGAAGCCGAGATCGGCGCGTTGTTGTCATTGGGCAAGGACGGTGTGCTGCCGGTAGATGTGGCCGTCGCTGGCCCGGCCTTGCAGAGTGCGGTCAAGCGCGCATTGGACGCGTTGGGCAGCCAGGTGGCGGCAACGGATGCCGATGGCGCAGCCGCGTTCAATGCGTGGCGCAAGGACAGCATGGCGACGTTGGAAGCCGCCATGCCCGGCAACGGCGTGGTTGCCGGCGTGGTCGCCGGGCAGCCTGTGTTGGCGGTCGGTACCGGTGCTGCGGCTGAAGTGGCGGGGCTGTTCAGCGCGCAGTGGCGCGCCTATGCATTGGGCCAGAACCTTCAGGTTGCCAAGGCACAGCAGCTGATGACCGACAAGGGTGTGGTGTTGCTGGATCGCCTGGGTGCGTTCTCCGGCACCCAGGACATCATTGCGCGCAGTGACCGCACCGCCAATGCCGACCTTGGTCTGCTGTCGGGCGAGGGTCGCCTGCCGAAGGAAGTGGTCATCGACGTATCGGCCGCGCCCAATGCCAGTGGCGAAGGCGCAGTGGCGTCGATCTTCTTCAACGATTATCTGCTGGGTGCCAAGGTGTTGAACACCGACGGCAAGCCGCAGCGTATCCGTGCAAACGTGCCGCTTTACGCGATTACTGCGCGCAACCAGGTGCGTGTTTCTTTCCTGCGGCAGCCGGCGCGCCCGTATTGCCACGACCCGGCGACGGCGTATCCCGTGACGGTACTGCCCAGCAGCCATATCGTGCTGGCCGAGCGCGGTACCGCACCGGATTTCGTCGGCGCGGCTGCTCATCTTTCCGGTGCGCACAAGGTGTTGGTGCCTGCGGCGTGGTTGCAGAATGCGCCTGCAACGCTGCAGACCGTCATCCGCGTCAGCAGCGCGGTTGGGGCCTCGGTGGAACGCGCAACGATGGAAGTGGTGAAGGAAAAGAGCGCTCCGGCCCAGAGCCAGTCGTATCTGGCGTTCAACGTGTCACCGCAGGGCAGCACCAGCGCGGCCGCAGTTGAAGGCGGTCATCTGCGCATCACCGGCAAGGACCAGGACACGGTGCTGGATCTGGCAGGTCTGGATCGTTCAGCGTTGGTGGAGGTGAGCGGTGATGGCGCCAATACCGGTGTCATCTACCGCGAGCTGGGCAACGGCATTGCAAGCATCGCTGAGCCGTTCCGACTGGTGCGTGGCTCGGTGGCGCTGCTGGATGGCCGTGGGCTTGTACAGGACTTCGATCGCGAAGATCCCGAAGGGCTGCGTATCGCCGTGGATGGCAATCCGCAGCCGGTGTGGCAGCGGCACATGGTGTTGTTGCTGGTGCTGGTCGGGGTGATCGTGTTGATGCTGCTGGCTGCACGCATTGCGCAGATCCGCAGGCGTCGCAAGACCGACGGTGCGCACTGATCGGTCATGAGCTCCGTTCTCTGGAACATTCATCTGGCCAACTACCACGCAGCCCTTGAAGCGGCTGCGGTGGTACTGGCTGTGCTGATCCTGCTGTCGAGCCTGGACGATCTGTTCATCGACGCCTGGTACTGGACGCGGCATCTGTGGCGCAGGCTGACGGTGCTGAAGCGCTCTTCCTACCGGCCGCTGTCGGTCGATGCGCTGATGGAACGCCCGCAGCAGCCCATCGCGATCATGGTGCCAGCCTGGGCCGAGTACGACGTCATCGCGCAGATGGTGGCGAACATGATCGACGTGCTCGACTACCAGGAGTACGTGATTTTTGTCGGCACCTATCCCAACGACACGCAGACCATTGCCGAAGTGGAGCGCATGCGTCGACGTTACCGTCGACTGCAGCGGGTGGAGGTGCCACACCCCGGACCAACCAACAAGGCTGACTGCCTGAACTGGCTGGTACTGTCGATCTTCGAGTACGAAAAGCGCAATGACATCGAGTTTGCTGGCGTGGTGTTGCACGACAGTGAGGACGTGCTGCATCCGTGGGAGCTGCGTTTCTATAACTACCTGCTGCCGCGCAAGGACATGATCCAGCTGCCGGTGACCTCGCTGGACCGGGAATGGTACGAGCTGGTCGCCGGCACCTACATGGATGAGTTCGCCGAATGGCATGCCAAGGATCTGGTGGTGCGCGAAAGCCTGTCCGGCACCGTGCCGTCGGCGGGCGTCGGCACCTGCTTCTCGCGCCGCGCATTGCTGGCGCTGAGCGAGGAAACAAACAACCAGCCGTTCAACACCGACAGCCTCACCGAGGACTATGACATTGGCGCTCGGCTTGGGCGGATGGGTATGCAGTCGATCTTTGCCCGCTTCCCGGTGGAGTTCCGCGTGCGGCGCCCATCGTCATGGTTTGGTTGGGGCGGCGCACGCGAGCGCACGGTGAAAATGGCCTTGTGCGTGCGCGAGTATTTTCCCGACAACTTCCGCGCCGCGTACCGGCAGAAGGCGCGCTGGGTGCTGGGTATCGGCATGCAGAGTTGGGAGACGCTGGGCTGGGGCGGCAGCCTGGCCAACCGTTATCTGTTGCTGCGTGATCGCAAGGGCATCATCACCTCGTTCGTCAGCATTCTGGCCTACGTGTTGTTTGCGCAGCTGCTGCTGTTCTGGTTGTTGAAAGTGACCGGCGTGTGGACGATGGAATTCCCCACGGTATTCCAGGCCGGCTCATGGCCGATGCGCATTGCCTTGTTCACCACTGCTGCGCTGGGCATGCGCGTGCTGCAACGCATGTATTTCGTCAATCGCCTGTATGGCTGGGAACATGCACTGATGTCGGTGCCACGCATGATCGTGGGCAACGTCATCAACTGCGCGGCCACTGCGCGCGCCTGGCGCTTGTTTGCGGGCTACCTGCTGCTCGGCAAGAAGCTGGTCTGGGACAAGACCATGCATGATTTCCCCAGCAACTCCCAGCTGGTGCAGACGCGCCGGCGTCTGGGCGAACTGTTGGGCGTGTGGCAGGCGGTGGAACCGGCACGCTTGCAACAGGCGCTTGATGAACAGCAGGACGGACGACAACAGCCGTTGGGTCGGATCCTGGTATCGCAGGGTTGGCTCGACGACGAAACCCTGGCTGAAGCTATTTCCTTCCAGGAAGAATTGCCGCGCGCCAGCATCGACGTGGACTACCTGAAGCAAGGTTACTTCCCGCTGTCGGTGGATGCCTGCGTGCAGTGGCGGGTACTGCCGCTACCCAGTGCCACCGCGGATGTACTGCGCTTGGCCGTTGCCAGCGCGCTGCCCGAAGCGACGCTGCAGATACTGGCTGAGCACGCCAAGGTGGAGCAGGTCGAGCAGCTGATTGCCCGCGAAAGCGAGATCAATGCTGGCCTCCGTCTGATCTGTGGTTCGGACTATCGGATCAATGCGGTGCCCTTGCTGGGCGATCTGCTGGTGGAAATGAAGCTGATCTCGCGTGAGCACTTCCAGGCCGCGCTGGACGAGTACCGGCCACACCGCGATGGCCGCATCGGCGACTACCTTGTACGCCGGGGTGTGGCCAGCGAGCAGGCCATCGCCACCGCAGTGGAAGAACAACAACGACGTGCCGATGGAGCACGTCTGCACCCGGATGTGTTCCTGGCATGAGCATGAAGCTGCTGAAACCCCTCGTTGCTTTCGTACTTGCTGGTGCCAGCGTGACAGCGCTGGCGCAGGAGTTGCCGTTATCGGGTGCTGCGTACCGGGTGGCCGAGCAGGCGTATGCGGCGTATGCCCGCGGTGACTATGCGGAAGCCGCGCGGCAGGCCAGCGAAGCGGTGCGTTTGCGTCCGGACGTGCAGCGTCTGCGCGACCTGCTGGCGCAGTCGCAGGCGCGGGCCTCAGGTCGTGGCGGCTCCAATGTCGCGCGCCCGCCGGGCCGCACCACGGCGGCAGGCACATCGCGCCCGGCTGCCAGCCGGCAGGCCGCTACTGCAGCCACGGCGAGGCAGACACCGTTCGAGAAAGGCTATCCGCTGGCCACCGAAGCCTACGCCAGCTACTACCGCGGTGAGATGGCGCTGGCCGAGCAACAGGCCGAACAGGCCTTCCGCATTGATCCGACCCAGGGAACCTGGGCCATGTTGTGGGTGGATTCGCTGGAAGCCCAGGGCAAGCCGGATGCCGCCTTGCAAGCCCTGCAGACCGCAGTGGATCTTGGCGCGAAGAACATCACCGACCTGGAGGCACGCAAGCTGCGCATCAAGCGTGCGCAGGCGGTGGCGCCGGCGCAGGCCGGTTACGCCGCGATGATGGCATTTCGTCCTGCCGATGCCGTGGCACCGGCCCGCGAAGCGGTCGCATTGGCGCCGGAATCGGCCAGTCATCGGTTGCTGCTGATCAGCGCATTGATGCTCAACGATGAACTGGAAGCTGCCGTGCAGGCCGCCACGGATGCACTGGTGCAGGACAGTGAAGACATCAATGCCTTGGTTTTGCGTGGCTATCTGCTGCAACGGCTGGGGCGTGATGCAGGCGCCAATGCCGACTTTGACCGAGCACTCGCACAGGATTGGCTGGACGAGCAGCAGCAACACAACATCCGCCTGCTGGCGGTGGATGCAGCCTTGGCCGCCGGCGACGCCGAGCGCGCCGGCATCCTGCTGGATCCGATGGATGCCAATGATGAGGCGGTGATCAGTCGCCGCGCCGCGTCGCGCAAGCGCTCTTTGGCGCGGGCATTGGATGCAAGTCATTTCCCCGCGCCGTTGCAGGCCTGCCGTGACACGCCTTACGGCACCCAGTGCGAAATGCGGCCCGCCGACCAGACTCTGGATACACCGGCGGCCCGCGCCTATGCGGCCTATGGTCGCCAGCAATGGGCCGAGGCGATCAACCAGGCGCAGGCGGCCGTGCGGGCGAGCCCGGATGATCCGGCCATGCAGCGGCTGCTGACGTCGACGCTGGCAGCGGGCAATGCCGGGCAGCGGGCGCAGGCCGTACAGCGTTTGGATGAAGGCCTGCAAAAGGAACCAGGCAACGTCGACCTGCTGATGCAGCGTGCCAACCTGCACCAGCGTGCAGGCGAGGCCGCGCTTGGTCTGGCGGATCTGGAAGCGGCCGCCGCCACCGGCAAGGCACCGCCGACGATTGGGCTTGACCAAGCCTACGCGCGCATTGGCATGGGCGAGCGCGGGCAGGCGTCGCAGCAGATCCGGCAATCGCTGGAAAGCTCCGAACGCGGTGAACTGACACTGACGCCAGAACAACGGCGCTATGCGCGTAATTCGTTGACTGAACTGGAACGGCGCTGGGGCATCACCGCCAGCGTCGGCTGGCGTGGTGCGCGGCAGACCACCGCCACGCTGGGCGGTGCGGCGCTGAGCACGCCAGGCGATGCGGCCTTCAGCTCGGTTGAGGCCTATTGGCGGCCGATCGCCTACCAACCCAACGTTGAGCTCTACGCACGGCTCACCAATGTGCTGTACGACGGCGGCGGCAAGTACGAAGCCTTGCGCAACATCGACCCATGTACCGGTGAGGATCTGGGCGGGCTTGATGACACGCAGAATGGAATGACCACGCGCACCGCCACGGGATGGCCCAGCAGCATCGCTGCGCTGGGTGCACGCTTCCGGGTGCCGGGCACCGGGCTGGGCTATGGTATCGAGCGCCGCCAGTTCATTGGCTCTGCCAACCGCCATGGTGGGCTCTACGCGCAGACAGCGGCCGAGCAATGCCGGCTTTCCGCAACCGTCGGTCGCGGCGAAGGCGTGCAGGGGCGGTATCAGCTTGACGATGCCGCCGGTGGCTGGATGACCTATCTGTCCTACGGCTGGTACCACGGTGCTGCCAGCAGCCCGGATGACCGCAGCTGGCCGAACATGCAGCTGTATGCACAGGGCGGTTATGCGTGGAGCAACAACGATGCGGATTTCCGGGTCGGCCGCATGGACGTCAACGGTGTGCAGGTGGAAGAGGTGCGTTCCAGCGGGCAGCTCAAGCGCAGCCAGCTGTTTGCTTCCAGCGAGTTCCGCTTTGGCTGGAGTTATCGCCCGCGTACGGCCAGCGACAACTGGACCCTGAACCCGTTTGCGGTAGTGGGTGCTGACTGGTACCGGCAGCGTGATCGAGCACAAGGCGTTGTCTATCCGGATGGATCACGGCAGAGCTTCCGCCTGGCTGCTGAAGATGGCGACCTGGCGCTCGGTGCAGGTGTCGGTATTGGTGTCCGTCGACTGTTCCGCGAGGACCGCTTGCATGGACCGCGTTCGTCGTTCGATGCCAGCGTGCAATACCGCTTTGCGCTCAACGGTGACCAGGCCGAACGCAACCGCGGGCTTTTCATCAACATGACGTTGTCTTACTGAGCATGACGATCGAACTGGGAAACATGGGTATGAAAAAAACAGGATGGGTGATGCGTGCCGCCGTCGCGATGGCGCTGGTTGCGGCGACGCTGGCCGCGCCGTTGCAGGCGCAGCAGTCGGACGTGGTGATCGTCGGCAAGGAAGGTTGGTTGTTCCCGGCGTGGGGCAGCTTGAGCGAGGTGGATGAAGCTGCAGTGCAGTCTTCGACCGCGCTGATTGCCGACGCCAAGCAGGCATTGGCGGCCCGCGGTGTGCAGTTGGAAGTGCTGGTGCTGCCGGACAAGGTCACCTTCTATGAAGATCGGCTGCCCGAGGGCCGGGTGGTCAGTGATTCGGTGGCCAAGCGCTACGACACCATCCGCAACGCATTGCAGGCGGCCGGTGTGGATACGCTGGATGCACGCAAGGTATTGGCCGATACCCGCGCCACCGGCAAGGACGTGTTCTATCGCAGTGATCAGCACTGGACCCAACCGGCGGCCGACGCCGTCGCCGACGCCATTGCCGCGCGCATCAAACAGAAAGTGCCGAACCTGGCCGGTACGCCAGGCACCGGCATGCCGCTGGGCAGCGAAACACGTGAGCGCCGCTATGGCGACCTGGCCGAGCTGTTCCTGGACCCTGCGCAACGCGCGGCAGTTGGCCGCGACACCTTCGTGGTGCGGCGCGCAGCCGAAGGCCAGTCGTTGCTGGACGACGACAAGGCACCGGTGCATGTCACCGGCCACAGCATGGTGCAGGCGTACTTTGGTTTCCCGCAGAAGCTGTCCAATGCCATCGACCGGCCGGTGACGGTGAACTGGAAGTCCGGCAACGTCGGGCCGTGGGTGGTGTTGCTGGAGTACCTGGAATCGGCCGAGTTCCGTGACAACCCGCCGCAGGTACTGGTGTGGCAGATGTTCGAGCCGGTATACGGCTTCGGCCCGGCCGCGCAGGGGCAGTGGGACAACGCATCGATCATGACCGCTGCACAGTGGCAGCAGCGCCTGCACAAGGCGTTGGGGCATTGATTCGATGAGTACTCGTCCTGGTGCGCCGGCGCCATTGCCGGCCGCAGTTCCTGCGCGCGTGCACCGTGCCACCTCCTGGGTGGTGTTTACGCTGCTGCTTGGAGGTTTCTGCGCGGGTGTATGGATGTTGGCCAAGGCGCAGCTGCCGGCGGACAAACTCACGCCGTCGCAGTGGACGGACGGCGCGGCGGGCAAGGTCATCAACGACGCGTTGAAACTGCCGATGCAGGGCAGCGCCGATACCTGGAATGCCGCCTTGCGTTATCGCCTGCTGGGCGACACCGGGGCGCAGGTAGCGCTGGGCTGTCCGGGCTGGTTGTTCTATCGCGATGGCCTGCGTCCGCAACCCGGCGTCGGCAGCGAGGTGTTCGAGCAACGTATCAAGCTGATGCAGCATTGGTCGCAGCAACTGCAGGCGCAAGGCGTGCAACTGCTGGTGACGGTGGTGCCGGACAAGTCGCGGGTCGAACAGGCGCATGCCTGTGGTCTGCGCCACTCGGCACCGATGCGTGAGCGCTACGGCCGCTGGCAGCAGGCCTTGCACGCCGTTGGCGCTGGCAGCGTGGATCTGTTGCCAGCGCTGCAAGCCGGCAACGCACCGTTGTTTTTTTCGACTGACGTGCATATGAATCGCACCGGCGCACAACGTGCGGCCGACGCGGTCGCTGCGCAGGCGCTGCCGTTGCTTGGCGGCACAGGTACACAGGCGTTCGAGGTGGGCCCGCTGGGTGCACCGCAGCCGCGCATGGGCGACCTGATCGTACTGGCCGGTCTGGAACATGCGCCGCCGGCATGGCGACCTGCGCTGGACATGGAGCCGGAACAGGTGATCGCCCCGCTGCGTGGCGGCGGACTACTGGATGACACCCCACCGGTGGAGGTGCTGCTGCTGGGCAGTTCCAATGGTCGCCGCAGCCTGTTCGCCGAGCGTCTTGGCAAGGCGATGGGGCGTGAGGTGTGGAACCAGAGCCTGGATGGCGGCCAGTTTTCCGGGGCGCTGCTGGCCGCATGGCCGCAGCGAGCGCAATGGCCGCCGAGCCTGAAACTGGTGATCTGGGAATTTTCCGAGATGGCGCTGTCTTTGCCGTTGACCGACGGCGAGCAGGCGGCATTGGCCGATATCGACTGAGCGCCTGACGACGATGCTGTTCAACTCTTTCCTGTTTCTGCTGATTTTCCTGCCCATCGCGCTCGGCGTGCACTACCTGTTGGGCGCGTTGCGGCCTCGGTTGGCGGCGCTGTGGCTGTGCGTGGCCTCGTTGCTGTTCTATGGCTGGTGGAACCCCCAGTTCGTGGTGCTGCTGTCGGCCTCGATCCTGTTCAATTACCTGGTCAGCCTAGCCATTCTGGGGTTGGCCAAACGCCCGCGCATGCAGACGCTGGTGACCGGTCTGGGCATCGCGGCGGACTTGGTGTTGCTGGTGCACTACAAGTACGCCGCAGCGATGGTGACCTTTGTCCATGACCTGGGTTTTGCGGTCGGGCCGATGGACGCACTGATTCTGCCACTGGGTATTTCCTTCTTCACCTTCACCCAGATCGGTTACTTGCTGGACTGCCGCGCCGGCGTGGTCAACGACCGCAGCCCGCTGAGCTACGTGCTGTTCGTGACGTTCTTTCCGCATCTGATTGCCGGCCCGATCCTGCATCACAAGGAGATGATGCCGCAGTTCAGCAAGCCGGAAACCTACCGTTTCAAGGCCGACAACCTGTCGGTGGGCGGCATGCTGTTCGTGATCGGCCTGGCCAAGAAAGTGTTGTTGGCCGACAGCATCGCGCCGTATGCCGATGCCGGCTTCGCCAGTACCGGTGAGCTGCAGTTCTGGGGTGCGTGGGCCACCGCAACCAGCTACGCGCTGCAGCTGTATTTCGATTTCTCCGGTTACTCGGACATGGCGTTGGGCCTGGCGCGGATGTTCGGCATCCGCTTCCCACTGAATTTCAACTCACCGTACAAGGCGACCAGCATCATTGATTTCTGGGCGCGCTGGCATATCACCTTGACCCGTTACATCACTGCCTACCTGTACTACCCGGTGGCGATGGCGGTGACGCGTTGGCGCAGTCGCCATGGTCGTCCCAATGGTCCCGGTGCAGTGGCAACGGCCGGCGGTTTTGCCTCATTGATCGTATTGCCCACCGTTTTTGCGATGGGGCTGGCGGGTATCTGGCATGGCGCCGGCCTGCAGTTCCTGATCTTCGGCCTGTTGCATGCAGGTTATCTGGCCATCAACCACGCCTGGCGCATTTTCCGTGGCGGTCCCATGGCCGCGGCTCAACGCAAAAGCAATTGGCTGCAGCACCTGGGCTACCTGCTGTTGACCTTCGCCGCAGTGCTGGTGGCGCAGGCGTTCTTCCGTGCCGATGGCGTGGCCCAGGCGTGGCAGCTGGTGCAGGGCATGGCCGGCGTGCGTGGCTGGGAAAGCATGGAGAGCCTGACATACCTCGCCGGTATGGGCGTGGCCGATGGATGGCGCCTGCTGGCCGGTCATCATGTGCAGTTGCTGTACGTTGCGGTGCTGTTGGCCATCGTGTGGCTGGCACCCAACGCGCACCAGATCATGGGCGTGTATTCGCCGGCGCTTGCCAAACCTGATCCGGCGCCGCGCACGTGGATGCGTTGGCAACCCAATTTCCAATGGCTGCTGGTGATGCTGTGCCTGCTCGCGCTGTGCCTGCTCAACCTGCACAAAGAAAGCCGTTTCCTTTATTTCCAGTTCTAGACAAGGAGCAACACGATGGACATGCAAGCACTGCAGGGCCAATTGATCGACACCGTGGAGGCCGTCATCGGCGTACGCGTGCAGGCTGACGAGTACATGGAGTCGTTGTTCGACTCGATGTCCAAGGTGCAGCTGATGGTGGAAGTGAAAGACCGTCTCGGCGTGACCTTGCCGGTGGATGAGATCGATACGCTGGTCGAATCGGTGCAGGTGCTGGCCGACTACGTGGCCTCGCGCCGCAACGCCTGATTACCGGCCCGGGAGCGGCAGCCATGCGTTTTGATTTCGAGCATTGCCGGTTCGTTGAAGCTGACGTGGCTGTTGCCGCGCCGGCGCTGTACAGCAGTGCCGGGGTGATGGACTGGGGCAGCCTGCAAGCCGCCACCGACGCCTGGATGGCGCGCGCACAGGCCGCCGGCGTCAGTGCCGGCCATGCGCTGGTGATCAGCGGTCACAAACAGGCGGCCTTTGTGGTGGCAATGCTGGGTTGCCTGCGCATGGGCGTGACCTATGTGCCGGTGGATACCATCAACCCGGAGGCGCGCCTGCACAAGATCACCCGGCTGGTGCACGCGCAGGCGGTGTACGACGCTGCTGCCGATGCTTTTGTGCCTGGCGTGGCGCAGCCAAAGCCGCTGGCCGAGCGCGATCTGGCCTACATCATGTTCACCTCCGGCAGCACTGGCGATCCCAAGGGTGTGCAGATCGGCCGTGACAGCGTCGCGCTGTTCACCGGTTGGATCCGTGATTGCCTGGGGTTGGCGCCAGCGCCGGCGTTCATGAATCAGATGCTTTTCAGCTTTGATTTCTCGCTGTTCGACCTGTGCGGCGCGCTCGGTCTGGGAGGCAGCTGCGTACTGTGTCCGCGTGAGGTCATTGCCGACAGCAACCAGTTCATCGAGCACCTGGGTGATGCGCAGGTGGCGGTATGGGCATCCACACCGTCGTTCGTGCGCCAGCAGATGCTCAACCCACAGTTCAATGCCGAGCATCTGCCAGCGCTGAGCATGTTCGTGTTCGGTGCCGAGTCGCTCACGCCACGCGTTGCCGAAGAACTGTGGGCGCGCTTTCCGCAGGTACGGATCATCAACTCCTATGGCCCGACCGAGGCAACCTGTTCGACCACCTGGGTGGAGATCGATGCGGCATTGCGCGCTGCTGCCCCCAATCCATTCCCGATTGGTGTGGCCAAGCCATATGCGGAAGTGTTCATTGACGATGGTGAAATCTGCATGGCCGGGGACCATGTGATGCGCGGCTACCTGGAGCGCCCCGATCTGGATGCCGGGGTGTTGTTCGAACATCACGGCAAGCGCGCTTACCGCAGCGGTGACCTGGGTGACATGGACGCGCAGGGGCGGGTGTATTTCCGCGGCCGCAAGGACGACCAGATCAAGCTCAATGGTTACCGCATTGAACTTGCCGAAGTCGATGCGGTGTTGTCCACCTTGCCTGGTGTCATTGCTGGCGCCACCGTGGCGATGCGCCGTCCAGACGGTACGTTGGTGCGGATGGTGGGGTTTGTCGAACTGGCAACGCCAGGCGAGGGAGCGGTGCAGCCGTTGCCGCCGGCGTTGCAGGATTGGAAGGCACAGCTCGCTGAGCGGGTGCCGGCCTACATGATTCCGTCCGAACTACTGGCAGTGGACAGTTTTCCATCCACGGTCAGCAACAAGGTTGACCGCAAACAATTGGAGCAGCGCTATGCATTGGCGCGTACGCTGCGCACGCAGGAGCCGAAATGATGATGTCCCCTAAATGGATGATGGCCGCAGCCTTGTCACTGTCGCCGCTGTTTGCCAGTGCGCAGCATGCCGCCGGTGAAGGCCGCCTGGCCCAGCTGTACGCCGCTCGGCCGCCGGCCGGTTCGGCCTTTGTGCGTGTGGTCAATCCCGGCGCTGCCACGCTGGTGGTAGCCCCGGGCAATGGCGCCGCACAGCAGGTGGGCCCAGCCAGCCGCGCCACGCGCTATGCCATTGTTGAAGGTGGCAAGCCGTTCACCGTGCGCGTAGCGGGCCAGGCGCGCACGCAGCCCGCGGTGGCGGCGGGCAGCTTCACCACGCTGGTACTGGACCCGGCCGGCGTGACCCGCCCGCTGCGGGTGATTGCCGATGGCGGTGGCAGCACCGATGCACTGAAAGCGGAGATCCGTTTCTACAACCTCGCAAGTAGTTGCCCGCAGGCCAGGCTGGCGATGGCCGACAACGGCCCGGTGGTGTTCAGCGCGGTGCCTGCAGGCAACGGCGTTGCCCGTGCCATCAATCCAGTCAAGGCACGTTTGGTTGCCGGCTGCGGCGGCAAGGACAGCGTCGCGTTTGAGTTGCCGCGTCTGCAGCCGGGTGACCGCTACAGCCTGTTCCTGACTGGCAGCGCCAGCGCGCCGGTATTGCAGGGGCAACCCAGCAGCACTGATGCAGTAGGTCGCTGAACCATGCTGGTGCGTAGCATCTTTGGTGAAGACCACGCCTTGTTTCGCGAGCAGGTCCGGCGTTTCATCGCTGAACAAATCCTGCCGCACTACGCGCGTTGGGAGCAAGACGGCATCACCCCGCGTGCGCTGTGGCGCGCGGCCGGCGATGCGGGCCTGCTCAACTGCCAGTTGCCTGAGCCATACGGTATGGGCGGCGACGTTGGCCACGCCGCCTGTGTGATCGAAGAACTGGCACGCGCCAACTGCCTTGGGATTGGCTTCTCCATCCATTCGGACATGGTGGCGCCGTATCTGCTGCAGTACGGCAGCCAACAGCTGCGTGACACCTGGTTGCCGGCCATGAGCCGCGGCACCGCCATCGGCGCCATCGCAATGACCGAGCCCGGCGCCGGCAGTGATCTCAAGGCGATCCGCAGCCGTGCTGAGTTGCGCGGTGACCACTACCTGCTCAATGGGCAAAAGACCTTCATCACCAATGGCGTCAATGCCGATGTGGTGGTGGTGGCTGCCACGGTTGCGCCGGAGCTGGGGGCGCGTGGACTGACATTGTTCTGCGTGGACATGCGTCTGCCTGGTGTCAGCAAGGGCCCGCCGATGGCCAAGATCGGGCAGCACGCGCAGGACACCGCCGAGCTGTTTTTCCAGGATGTGCAGGTGCCGCTGGACTGCCTGCTCGGCGAGGAGCAACGCGGCTTTGAGTACATGGGCGAGCAACTCGCCGGCGAGCGCCTGGCCATTGCCCTGCGTGCGGCGGCCTCGGCCGAAGGCATGCTCGATGAAACGCTGGCATATGCGCGTCAACGCAAGGTGTTTGGCCGCCTGCTTGTTGATCACCAGAACACCCGCTTCGTGCTGGCTGATGCGGCCTCGCAACTGACCATGCTGCGCAGCTTCCTGGACCATTGCCTTGGCCAGCAGATGCAAGGCGCACTGGATGCCAACACTGCGGCCATGGCCAAGCTCAATGCCACGGAAATACAGGGCCGGGTGCTGGATGCGTTGCTACAGCTGCACGGTGGCTACGGCTACAGCAGCGAGTACGGCATCGGCCGGGCCTGGGCGGATGCGCGTGCGCTGCGCATCTTCGGCGGCAGCAGCGAGATCCTGCGCGAGATCATCGGCCGCGCACTGTAATTGCTACAGCCGCCAGGCACGCCGCAGTGCTTCGGCTTGCGGTGTGTCCTGGGTAAGCCAGGGCTCCAGCGCGTAGACCAGCACATTGCCGGCACCGCTATCGCGGGCCCACTGTAACTGCTGCTTCACGCGTGCGAAGTCGGCACTCTCGCCACGAAACTGGGTGCCGTCGCCGCCCGCCGTGGGCAACTCGTGGAACAACTCGACGATGGCATCGAAAGCGATGCCGCGCTGCTTGAGCAATGCCAGCAAGGGCGCCAATGCCAGGTGATCGTCGTCGCCGGCCACGCCGACGCCATCCTGGATCATCGGCCGCAACGTGGTGGAGGCAAGCACGCTTTCCCAAAGGCTGACCAGGCTGCCCTCGGTGGGTAGCCTGCTGTAGTAGGTGGAGATGGCGCAGTCACCGCCGCGCGCCACTGCCGCCCGCTGCATTGCCTGCAGCCACTCCGCCAGCGATTGCCGGCGTTGCGCATCGGCCCAGTGGTATTGCTCCAGCTCATAGGGTAGATACCAGCCGGCGAAGCGGCGTTGGCGTGGCAGTGCGGATTGCTGCAACCACTGAGTTGCACGTTGCAGGCTTTCCTCAAAGAAGGCGCGCAGCGCCGCGTCATCGCCACCTATCGCCTGCCACCAACGTTGTTCGAATGGCAGGCCGACACGAACGTTGATACCTGCCTGGTCTGCTGCGCGGAACAACATGCCGAAGTTGGAATCGGATAGCTGCCAATCACCTTCGGTGCCGCCGAGGATGCCGCTCCATTGCACAACCAGTTGCCGACAGCCCACACGCTGGGCAAGGTTCATTGACCGTTGCCAGTCCGCCGCTGTCCAGTTTGTGTGGTCCAGCCAAGGCTGCAGGAATGTGCCATCCACCTGCTCCGGAAGCGAGCAGCCCGGCAGACCGGCCAGTGCTGCCATCGTTGGTGCCAGCAAGGCAGCTTGCAGCAAGCGGCGACGTCGCGGGGAGGTCGGCTTGGATGAAGGGGTTTCGATCATCGTGCGTACGATTGCCAGCTGGTAAGGAGCATGACTACACAGTTCAGTGTTTCTGCCAGAAGGTCAAGCTGGGCTGTGGCGTCATGGGCGATTTTAGTTGCTCAACAGGTAATAGTTGCGGATGCTGGAGTTCTCCGCGCCTCTTCCTGGGTGTGGCCTGGGCAAGTCATGATGGAGTGCCTTCCGGCTGATCACCGGACCGACTGCGGCACCCGTCGCAGCTTGCTCAGATCGTAGCCCATCGCCTTGATGCTCTCCACCGCACGTTGGTAATCCGCCGCCGAAACCTGCGGGGTGCGCGCCATGTACCAGACATAGTCGCGCTTGCTGCGGGCGACGATGGTCTGGCTGTAATCCTGGTCCACCCAGGCGATGATGTATTCGGCCTGGATCGGCCAGATGAACTGCATGCCCCAGACTGCGCCATTGCCTTCGGCTTCGACCTTGCCGATGGGGTGCATTGATTTCAGCGGCGCCTGGAAGCTGCCCTTGCGATAGGTGAAGGTGGTCTGGATGCGTCCGTCGGGCCGCAGTGCATAACTTTCCACCGCATCGAAGGCTTCGCGTTCCGGCCGCGACGGAATATGCGCGATCACATACCAATCGCCCATGAAGCGCGGAACATCCACCGATGCCGGGCGCGGGATCGGGCGCGTATCCAGATTGCTGCAGCCAGCGCCGAACAAGGCGATGGACAGCATCGACAGCAGCGGCAAGGTTCGCATGCGCGTGTCCTTTTCAGCGGGGACGGAACAGGTAGTGCGCCACCAGCCATTGCTGGCCGTCGTCGTAACCGAACAGCTCCGCGCAGGCCATCCAGAACATGCGCCAGCGCTGCCACCAGATACGTGCCGCGGCATCACTGCCGTAGGTCTGCGCCAGCAGCGGCATGAGCTGCTCGCGGGCGGCATCCTGGCGTTGCAGCCAATGGTTGGCGGTGCGTTGATAGTGGCGGCCATCCAGCAGCCAGCGCTGCTGCAACTGCATGTCACGCTGGAAATGCAGCAGGGTATCGGCAGCCGGCATCAGCCCGCCGGTGAAGAAATGGCGACCCATCCAGTTGTCTTCGCCGATCGTGTCGAACGGATACATATGCGTGCGATGGGCAAAGATATGCACGAACAAGGCGCCGTCCGGCTTCAGCCAGCGCGAGATGCGGCCAAGCAGGCGTTCGTAGTTGCGGATGTGCTCGAACATCTCCACCGAGACACAGCGATCGAACGTGGCGGCAGGCAGCTGCAGTTGGTTGACGTCGATGGTCAACACCTCGACGTTGTCCAGGCCGCGTGCCTTGCACTGGGCGAGGATGTGCTTGCGCTGGCTGTGTGAGTTGGAGACTGCGGTGATGCGCGCGCCGGGATAGCGTTCGGCCATCCACAGGGTCAGCGAGCCCCAGCCACAACCCAGCTCGAGGATGTGCTGGCCATTGGCGAGCCCGGCGCGTTGCCCGTACAGCTCCAGCATTGCGTCCTCGGCCTGATCCAGGGTCTCGGTGCCGGTATGGTAGTAGCAGCTGCTGTACTTCAAGCGGTGGCCAAGGCAGGCCTGGAAGAACGCAGCAGGTACTTCGTAGTGCTGGCGGTTGGCAGCATCCACATGCAGGGCGAGCGGGCTGCTGGACAACTCGGCGATGCGCCGGCCGAACCGCTCCGATTGCGCTTGCAGGCCTTCCTCCGATTCCTCATCCAGTCGCTGTGCGCACAGGCGGCGGATACCCCAGCGCAGTGCGGCATCCGGCAGCCAACCGCGCTCGGCCCACCCGGTCAGGCCGGGCTCGGCATGGATGGCGGAATCCAGTTGCGTGGCTGCATTCATGGTGATTGCTCCTTGGCGGTGCGAGGAAACCAGGGGAAGAACATCGGCGTGCTGCGCTGGTATGCGAGGTAGTCTTCACCGCGGCTGCGTAGCGCCTGCTTCTCGGTGAACGGCACGCCGCTCAGGTAGCGCAGGAACAGGTACATCAGCACCGGGCCGGTCCATGCCAGCCACCATAGTGGCGAGCCAACGGCCAGTAGCACGTAGGTGAACCAGTGCAGCCATTCGAAGAAATAGTTGGGATGTCGCGAGTAGCGCCACAGACCCTGCCGACAGGTGCGGCCTTTGTTGGCTGGCACGGCACGGAAGCGCGCAAGCTGGCGGTCGGCAACGGACTCGCCGAGCACGCTCAGCAGCCAAACCAAACCTGCTGCCTTCACCCAGAGGTAGCCATCGGTTCGCGGATTGCTGGCCACCGCGAGGAACGGCAGCGCGAACAGAACTATCAGCAACGCCTGTGCAATGAAGAAGCCGAAGATCTTGCCCTGATGGCTGTGCCAATGTTCGCGCAGATACGTGTAGCGACCATCTTCGGACTCGTGTCGCACGCGCTGCCATAGATGCAGGGCAAGCCGGCTTCCCCACAATCCGCCGAGCACGGCCAAGCTGATGCGCGGCAATGCTGCGCCGTCGCCCAACCACGCGAGCAGCAGCGCAGCGGCAGCCAGGCCCTTGGCCCAGAGCACATCGACGATGCCGATATTGCGATGGCGGCGCTGCCAGGCCCAGCCCCAGAGCATGATCGCCACGGCGTACAACAGTACCCAGCCCAGATTGCTCATGTTGAAGCACCTGTTGGTTGCCCTTGTGTTGGACTGCGGGTCCAGCTGCGCGCGTTCGTGACCAGCAGCGTCAGCGCCACGCTCCAGCCGATGCCAAGCAACAGCAATCCATGCCAGGCGGGCGCGGCAAAATGCACGGCGTCAAAGCCGCGTGCAGCGGATAGATAGGCCAGCGGCGCCAACAGCAGGCCGAACGTTGCTGGCAGCGCCCAATGCCGTTGCAGGAAGGCCATCGAGCAGGTCAGTGTCATCGCGAACGCGGCCCACAGCGCCATGATCCAGGGCGGCGGCGCCCTGCCGAACGGCGCAGCGGCGTAGGCGACACGACCGCTTGCCGCTGCAAGCCCATCGACCAGCCAGACGCACACCAGTGCGAGCAGCAGCAGGCGCAGCTCGGTCCGCGGCTGCGCGGCGCTGTAGAGCTGGCTGACGATGTAGAGCACGGAGGCCAGCAGCGCCGGCCACTGCCAACCTCGTCCGGCGCCGGCCACGGCGCACAGCCAGACCAGTTGGTTGCCGAGCAGGTTGAGCAGGGTCCGGCGCATGTCAGCTGATCAGCCCGGCGTTGGCGGCGGGTTGATGGCCGGGCCGGGCCAGCAACAGGTGCGAGACGCCGATCGAACGTTCCAGGAAGCCGCCCTCGCAGTAGGCAAGATAGAACTCCCACAGCCTGCAGAAGCGCGCGTCGAAGCCCTGTGCGTGCACCGCAGGCAGCTGCGCCATGAAGCGCTGGCGCCAGGCGTGCAGGGTCAAGGCATAGGAGTAGCCGAAGTCGTGCTGGGCCACCAGCTGCAGGTCGCTGGCGCGGGTCTTCGCCGCCAGGATCGCTGCGATCGAGGGAATGAAGCTGCCGGGGAACACGAAGCGCTTGATGTAGTCCACGCTGCGCCGTGCCTGTTCGTAGCGATGGTCCTCGATGGTGATCGCCTGCAGCAGCGCAACTCCATCGGGCTTGAGCAGGCGCTGCAGCGTGGCCATGTAGGTGTCCAGGTATTCGGCACCGATGGCCTCGATCATCTCGATCGAGACCAGCTTGTCGAACTGGCCCTCAAGATCACGGTAGTCCTGCATCAGCAGGGTAATCCGGTCCTGCAGCCCGGCCTCGTGCACGCGTTGCACGGCCAGTGCGTGCTGTTCGGCCGAGATCGTGGTGGTGGTGACATGGCAGCCGTAGTGCCGTGCGGCGTGCAGGGCGAAACCACCCCAGCCGGTACCGATCTCGATCACGCGGTCGCCGGCCTGCAACTGCAGTTGCTGGCAGATGCGGTCGAGCTTGCGCTGTGAGGCCTGCTCAAGCGATGTGTTTTCGTCGGCAAACAGTGCGGAGGAATACATCAGGTCCGGCGACAGGAACAGCGCGAAGAAATCGTTGCCGAGGTCATAGTGCGCGGCGATGTTGCGGCGGCTGCCTTCGCGGCTGTTGCGCCGCAGCCGGTTCCAGCCACGCAGCAGCCAGCCGCCAATACGCGCGGGGCCGCGTTCCATGCCATCGAGCAGGTCGCGGTTGCGCACCAGGATGCGCACCAGCGTGACCAGGTCATCGCAACGCCAGTCGCCGTTTATATAGCTCTCGCCAGCACCGACGCTGCCTTGTGCGGCAACCTTGCGATAGAACGCGGGATCATCAATGGTCACAGTGGCCTGCAGCTGCGCTGAAGCATCGCCGAGCACCACCTCGCCGAGCACGTCGTGCACACGCAGACAGCCCTCACGCAACGGTGCGAGTTCGGCCAGCAGCCGGCGCCGCAGTAGTGCATCCAGTGCGCCGGGCTGTGGCAGGGCCACCGAGGAAGTCATCTGGTTCATCGCGTTTTCTCGGCGAGGGAAGGATGGTCATGGACCGGGTTGCGCTTGAGCCACAGCCGCAGTGCCTGCCAGTGGATGGCGGCGACCACCTGCAGCGTCATCAGCGGATAGCAGGCCAGCACCCGCGCCAAACCGGCGCCATTGAGCGGGTGGCGCTGCATGGACTGGGTTGCGTCGAACTGGCGCTTGCCTTCGCGCCATACCTGCATATGCACCTGCAGGTCGTCATCGGGCGCGGTGAGGCGCCAGTCGTAGCGGCAATCCATCGCCATGAACGGCGAAACATGGAAGCACTTGTCGAACTGCCAGCGCAGCGCCCGGCCGTTGCTGAGCGCGGTTGCCGCGGGCAGTACATAGGCGTGGCGTTCTTTCCATGGCGTGTTGGTGATGTCCGCCACGATGCAGTCCAGGTTGACGCCATCGGCCCGGTAGCAGTAGTAGAAGCTGACCGGATTGAACACGTGGCCGGCAACGCGCAGATGGGTAAGCAGGCGCACCGGTCCGGCCGGCCGATGGCCAAGCACGGTTGCAGCGTGGTCTCTCACCGCATCGGCCAGCGGCCGCGCCGGATCGCCGAAATAGTCGCTGCGGCGGAACTCGGCCAGGTTGCGACGGTTCACCGACCACAGCCAGCGCCCGGCAAAGACCTGCTCCAGTTCGTCCAGGTCCAGCAGCAGCTGGGCGATCGGATAGCGGAACGCATGTGGATGCGGCAGATGGCGGCGATGCACCACATGGCCGAGGTAGATCGCGCTGCTGGTCATGCGGTCGCCTCCGGCTGCGGCAGCCAGAAGGCGCTTGGCCTGCGCGCAGTCAACGCATCCACCACGCGACGGGCACTGCGTATGCCATCTTCGTGGAAGCCCCAGCCCCAGTACGCGCCGGCGAACCAGGTGTGGCGCTGGCCCTGGATATCGGCCCAGCGCTGTTGTGCCGCCACGGCGGCATGGTCGTGCACCGGGTGTGCGTAGCGCATGCGCCGCAGCACCTTGGCCGGATCGATCCGAGCGCTGTCGTTCAGTGTCACTACCAGCGGCGTATCGCCTGGAAGTCCCTGCAGCAGGTTCATGCAGTAGCTGACCGTGCATGGTGCGTCGGTTGCGTCCGGCACGTGCGCGTTCCAGGCCGCCCACGCCTTGCGCCTGCGTGGCAGCAGGGAAGCATCGGTATGCAACACCACGTCGTTGTGCTGGTAGTTGATGGCGCCCAGTATCTGCTGCTCAAGCGGGTCCGCGTCATCGAGCAGGCGCAAGGCCTGGTCGCTGTGGCAGGCCATGATCACTTCATCGAAGCCTTCAACGCCTGCGGCGCTGTGGACCCACGCCCCGTCCGCTTCGCGCTCAACCTTCCAGACCGCGCATTCAAGCCGTTCGCGCACCTGCCAGCGTGCCCGCAGGGCGTCGATATAGCGCGCCGAGCCGCCTTTCACCACGCGCCATTGCGGGCGCCCGCTGACCTGCAGCATCTGGTGGTTGGCCATGAACTGGACCAGGTAGCGCGCCGGGAAATCGCGCACGGTTGCGGTCGGCGAAGACCACAGCGCCGATGCCATCGGCAGCAGGTGTTCCTCGACGAATGCCTCGCCGTAACGCTGGCTGCGCAGGTACTCACCCAGCGTGGGGCCGGCGCCGCCATCCAGCAGCGCCGGGGCATCACGGTAGAAGCGGCGCAGGTCACGCAACATGCCCCAGAAGCGTGGCGACAGCAGGTTGCGACGCTGGCAGAACAGGCCATCGAGCGAGGTCGCGTTGTACTCCACGCCACTGCGCTCGCTGCGCATGGAAAAACTCATCGTGGTCGGCTGCGATTCCACCCCAAGCTCATCGAACAGCGCGCTCAGCAGCGGGTAGTGCTGCGGGTTGAAGACGATGAAGCCTGTATCCACGGCCATCGGTATCCCGTCCACCTGCAGCGCATGGGTGTGGGTGTGGCCGCCGAGGTAGTCATTGGCCTCGAACAAGGTGACTTCATGCGCGCCATCCAGCCACCAGGCGCTGGCCAGCCCGGCAATCCCCGAACCAATGACGGCGATGCGCATGTCAGTTCCTCGCCTTGGCCAGCACCCAGGCCGGGATCGGCTTGAGCTCCTTGACCAGGCCCAGCATCGCCATCACCCGCAGGCCATACCAGGTCAGGTCTATCTCCCACCAGCGGAATCCCTGCCGCACCGTGCCGGGGAAGAAATGGTGGTTGTTGTGCCAGCCCTCGCCGAAGGTGAGCAGCGCCAGCCAAAGGTTGTTGCGGCTGTCGTCGCGGGTGTCGAAGCGGCGGCGACCGAAGCGGTGGGCCAGTGAGTTGATGGTGACGGTGGCGTGGAACAAAACCACCGTGGAGATGAAGAAACCCCATACCAGCAATTGCATGCCCGAGGTCTGCAGGCCCGGTGCCCAGCGTTCAAGCAGCGCACCCAGTGCATACAGGGCTGCGGCGAGCAGCAGCGGGACCACGGTGTCGAAGCGGTCCAGCCAGCGCAGTTCCGGGAAATGGGCAAGATCCGGCACGCGCTGCAGGTCGGTGGCGAACGCCTCACGGGTGAGGAACCAGCCGACGTGACTGCGCCAGAAGCCTTTTTGCTGCGGGGAATGTGGGTCCAGCGGCTGGTCGGCATGGCGATGGTGATGCCGATGGTGCGCGGCCCACCACAGCGGACCGCGCTGCACGCTGGACGCGCCGACAAGGGCGAACACGAACTGCACCGCGCGCGATGTCTGGAAGGTTCGATGGGAAAAATAGCGGTGATAGAAGGCGGTTATCGCGAACATCCGCACCGCATACAAGGCCAGCGCGACGCCAACTGCCGTCCACGACACTCCTGCCCAGATCACCCCCAGGCAGCCGACGTGCAGCAGGACGAAGGGCAGAGCGCGCATCCAATCAATGCGATCGCCTCGCTGAACCTCGCCAGCAGCTTCCCCAGTGCTGGCGGTGTCGAACCAACGCTGGAGCGTGCGCAGCAGGGCCACACGTCGGCGGGGAAGGGGCGCTGCGGATGCCATGGAACGGATCTCGAGAGGTTTCCTACCTCCCTCTACGCAGCGCGGCGATGATTGGATGCAGCGTAATGAAGATTCCATCGGGTCAGCCCGGCGCGGCGGCACAGCGCACCACCAGTGCCTGCTGCAGCTCCGCCTGCCATTGTGCAAGCGGACGCTCCACTGCCTTCTGCGCGAAGCGCACCGTCACCACCGGGTAATCACCGCCGCCATCACGCAGGTTGCTGGTGCCGTGGAACTCCAACAGGCGCCGATCAGCATCGGCATAGACCAGCGCCAGACGCGGCGCGACCACCCCGTACCACGCATCCAGCTGCACCTGGATCGACTGGGCATCCATTCCCTGCCAGCGGACGGCGCCGACACGCTGCACCTGCACCGGGTAGTAGCGCTGACGGCTGGGTACCAGGAACTGCAGGCTGAGCCGTTCGCCCTGCATCAATCGTTGCCAGTGCGCGCGCACGACGGCGTCGAACCCTGCATCGATCACGGCATCGGCCGGAAGTGGCAGCCGCTGTGCCCGTGCTTCCGCCGCCGCATCTTCTTTCCAATTCAGTTGGACGACGCCTCCTGCCGCTGCCACGCTGGCGGTCTGGCCACTGCGCCGGTCCTCCCAGCGATAGCTGGGTGCCTGGGCGGAACCGTTGACCTGCATGTGCTTGCGCGCAAAGGGCCGGCCGTCGGGGCACAGGTAGTGCACCCAGCGCTCCGCTGCGTCGCCGGCTCCGCGCTGCCAATGCACCTCGCGGTAGGCCACAGCCCCGTTGCGGGTCGTGGCAACGCCTTCACCGCGCAGCAGCGGCGCTGCCGACACTGTCAGGGGCAGGAACAGCAACAGGCAGGCCATGCGCATGGGGGCGTTCCGGAATGAGCTCCCATTGCCTACGGGCGGGGCCGGCCGCTGGATGCAGGCAGGGCAGTGCATCCAAACGCCGCCAACGCGCGTAGGAAGGACAACACATTCACTGCAACCCTGCCCACGCAGATGTACCCTGATCTCCGCCAAGCCCCTTCCCCATTCGACACCGCCCGGATCGTGTCCAGTTCACCGCAGCTGAGCAAAGAGCCAATGAACTGGGCCGGTGACATGGACGGCGTGGCGCGGCTGCGCGACCGTGATTGCTTCATGCGTATCTACGATCACTTCATGCCACGCCTGTGCGTATACCTGCGTGGCCTGGGTGCCCCGGAAGCGGTAGCCGAGGAACTGGCGCAGGAGTGTCTGCTGCGTTTGTGGCTGCGGGCCGCAGAATTCGATCCAGCCCAAGGGGCGCTGAGTACCTGGCTGTATCGCATCGCCCGCAACCTGCACATCGACCGTGTGCGCCATGAGCGTAGCTGGACGCTGGTGCAGGCCGCAGTCGAGCATGCGGCGGCGGCTGACGACCTCGACCGCAGCAGCGCCGAGCAGTTCGCCGATCATGCGAGGTTGCGCCAGCGGATCAATGAGCTGTCAGCCGTGCAGGCGCGGCTGGTGCGGATGTCCTACTTCGAAGCAAAGAGCCACGGCGAGATCGCGCAGGCCTTGGGGATGCCCTTGGGTACGGTCAAATCACATCTGCGGCGGGCTTTCCTGCTGCTGCAGTCCAAGGTCGGAGGTGGCTCATGAATCCGCACCACCACCTGCATGAATCGACCTTGATGAGTTACGCCGCCGGCGCCTTGCAGGCGCCGTTGAGCATCGTTGCTGGCGCCCATCTCGAGCAGTGCCTGCATTGCCGGCTACGCCTGCGCGATGCCGAAGCGGTCGGCTCGGCACTGCTGGAGCAAACCCAGCCGGTGCTGGAGGAAACGCGGCGCGAAACATTGCGCGCCGCCATGCTGGCGCAACTGATGGAACCCAGCACGGCTGCGATGCCGGAGCAGAAGCCAGAGCGCCCCTTGCCACCCGAGCGGCCACAGGCCGACCCGGAATATCTGCCCGCATCACTGCATCCTTATTTCGGCGACTCGCTGGGCAGCCTGCGCTGGCGTTGGATGGCACCGGGTGTGCATTGCATCCGCGCGAGGCAGATGCCGTCACTGATCATGCTGAAGATCGCTCCTGGCAAGTGCCTGCCGATGCACAGCCATGGCCGCAGTGAGCTGACCCAGATCCTGCGCGGCTCCTACAACGACGCGTTGGGCTTGTTCGCGCCCGGCGATGTGGCGGATCTGGATGCCGACGTGGAACACCAGCCGGTGACCGCGCCCGGGGTGCCGTGCATCTGTGTGTCGGCGCTGGATGCTCCCTTGGTGTTCAGCGGCTGGATGGCACGCAAGATCCAGCGTTTCGTCAAACTCTAGTTCGCACGGAGATGCCAGCCATGAACGATGCCGGACGCCTGAAAATCGTGGTGACCGGTGCCAGCGGTCTGGTCGGTCAAGGCGTGGCCTTGGCCTGCGCAGGTTCCGCGCACGTCAAGCGCACGGTCGCGCTGGTGCGGCGCGCGGGGGGGGGGTTACGGCGACGGAGGAGTTGACGCTGGAGGATTTCCAGCAGGCGCACCGCCGCCGTGCGGACTTGGTCGGCTTTGATGCCTGCTTTTGTTGTGCGGGTGCGGCGCCGATTGGCACCGCGGAGGATGAGTATCGGCGAGTCACGCTGGACACCACACTGGCAGTCGCGCAGACCTGGTTCGCAGCCAATCCACAAGGGATGTTCCTGTATGTATCGGGTGCGCACGCCAATCCTGAAAGCCACTTGATGCCCCTGCGCATCAAAGGCGAAACAGAGCGGGCACTTTCCCAACTGTCGGGACGTACGGTGATGCTGCGGCCAGGTGGTGTGCGCCCGGCAGCTGGAACCGGCACCCAGCATGGATTGTTGAAGCCCCTCTATGTGTTTGGCGGGCCACTGATGCAGCTGGCAGGTGTGGCCTTGCCATCGTTGTTCACCAGCAACCTGACGCTTGGCCGCGCGATGATAGCGTTGGCACGCATGCGCGATCCGCCTGCCGTGGTGGAGTGCGCACAGATCAACCAGTTGGGGGATACCGATGCGGCGTAGCCCTGCTGCCGCGCAGGCAAGGCCTTGGATTGTTTACAACAGCCCGGGATTCGCCTGCCAGACCGCGTAATTGAGCACACTGGCAAAGCTCACCCAGGCAAGATAGGGAAGCAGCAGGCAGGCCGCCAGCTTGTGTACGCGCCAGAACGCCACCAACGTGGCAAGGATCAACGCCAGCAACAGCAGGATGTCGGCGAAGGCCAAGCCACCTAGTTTCCAGCCGAAGAACAGCCAGCTCCACAATGAGTTGATGCCAAGCTGCAGCAGGTAAAGGGTCAACGCAGGTGCAGCCGCGCGCCAACCGCGTTCGCGCCAGACAAGAAACGCTGCCAGCGCCATCATCGCGTAAAGCGCTGTCCACACGGGGCCAAACAGGCTCGCCGGTGGTGCCCATGCCGGTAGTACAAGCTCGGCGTAGAAGCTGGAGGCCGAGATGGAGGCGCGGGCACCAAGCGCAGCGGCGAAGAAGGTGACCAGGAGCCAGCCGGAGAACCCGAGGAACTGTCTACGTATCTGCATGGCGCTTGTTGGTCCTTTCTGGCGTGTGCGATGTCGCTTGTACGTAGCGGCGCTGGGTTTGGATGCAGTGACAACTGCCAATAATGGTGATCGATGCCTGGATCACCCCAGCAGACCGATCCGCCTGCCTTGCATCCGCCTGAAACGGGAGGGTTGTCAGGACGCGTCACGGCTGCACGCGGCAGCCGCGACGCCCGCCATGATCGTTACTGTTTTTCGATAGCGGAAATCCGTGTCTTGCCGATTCTCCTGCCCTCCAGGTCGATGACCTGGAGGCGCCAGCCAGCCGATTCGACAGTATCGCCAGCCACTGGAAGTCGCTCCAGGGCATGCAACAGCAAGCCGGACAGGCTGACATACAGCGGACTTCTTTCCAGGGTGATGCTGGTGATGCGCTCCACGTCTTCGATCGACATGGACGCATCCACGATCCAGCTGCCGTCCACCTGTTCGGCGCCGAAATCGGCGTCGCGGGTATCGGCAAGATCGCCTGCAATGGCCGCCAGCAGATCGTTGGCGGTAACCAGACCCTGCACGCTGCCGTATTCGTCGACTACCACCGCCAGCGGAATCGGGTGCTGCTTGATCCGTTCCAGCGCACGCAAAGCAGTCGCGCCCTCGGGTAGGGTCAGCGGCTCGCGCAGGTAATCCGCCAGTACCAAAGGCTTGCCGGCGAGAACGCCTGCGAGCAGGTCGCGGCTCTGCACAACGCCTTGCAGGTTATCCAGTTCGCCATCGGCCACCAGCAGGCGGGTATGTGGCGAGCTCATCAACTGCGCGGAGGTGTGCTCTGGACCCTTGCCGAGATCGATCCATTGGATATCGGCGCGCACGGTCATCACGCTTGCCACCGAGCGGTCGGCCAGGGCCAGCACGCCACGGATCATGTCGTGCTCGGAAGCGGCAAGACCTGATGGCAGCTGATCGGCTGGCGCGTGGGTCTCGCCGGCAACGGTCTGCGTTGGGCGCGACCCCAGCAGCTTGAGCACCGCGTTGGAGGTGCGCTGCCGGAAGGACAGGTTCTGCGTGTGCTTCTCGCGGTTGAACTGGGTCCACTGGTTGAAGCCCTCGATCAGCACCGAGAACGCAATCGCAGCGTACAGATAGCCCTTGGGAATCTTGAAGCCCAGGCCTTCGGCGACCAGGCTGAAGCCGATCATCAACAGGAAGCCAAGGCACAGGATCACCACCGTCGGATGACGGTTGACGAAACTGGTGAGCGGCTTGCTGGCCAGCATCATGACTGCCATCGCAATCGTCACTGCGGCAAACATCACGCCGAGGTGGTCGACCATGCCGACCGCAGTGATCACCGAGTCCAGCGAGAACACCGCATCGAGGATGACGATCTGCGTCACCACCAGGCCGAAGCTGGCGTACACCTTGTTGTCGCCGGTTTCGTGCGAGCGCCCTTCAAGCCGCTCGTGCAGTTCCATCGTTGCCTTGAACAACAGGAACAGGCCACCGACCAGCAGGATCAGGTCACGGCCGGAGAAGGTCTGGTCGAATACGGAGAACAGTGGCGCGGTGAGCCGCATGATCCAGGACAGCGTGGCCAGCAGGCCCAGTCGCATCAACAGCGCCAGGCTCAAGCCGATGAGGCGCGCCTTGTCACGCTGGTGTGGGGGAAGCTTGTCCGCAAGGATCGCGATGAAGACGAGGTTGTCGATGCCGAGGATGATTTCGAGCACGACAAGTGTGGAAAGACCCATCCAGATTGTTGGGTCGGATAACCATTCCATGCAGGGTTGAGGTAGCGGAGGGACTTCGATCATCGCACGCTGCGGCAACCCGCTTCGCTCAAGCGCGTTGATTTCTAGTGTTGTTCATTTTCATGTTCATTCGCGCCGGGACGCTGCATTGTCGCGTGGGCAGGGATCAACGCAGCCGGTCACTTCTTGCGAGATCCGGCCGCGCATGGTCTCCATGGGCTTCGGCCCTTGGTAGAGATGTTGCAGTCTCCGCTTGGCAAATCCGCCAGGGCGTCACCTGCTGCTGATAGGCTAGGGCAGCAGCCGACGCTGTACCGGCATGCGCTCGATTGGACCTGAATGGTGATGGTGGCAGGCATTTTCCTGCAGCGACTGTGATCGGAGGAGTGGCACATGCGTGTTGCACTTGTAGCGATTTTCAATGGATTTCTGGCGATAGGTGCATCAGCAGCGCAGGCACAGGAGGCGCAGCTTGATACGCAGTTGCAGGCAGCGGCCACGGCCCAGCAGCCGGCCGTCATCGAGACGCTGCGAGAGTTGGTGACGGTGGAATCGGGCTCAAACGATCATGAGGGCGTTGCCAAGCTGATGGCGTATCTGGACAAGCGTCTGCTTGCACTGGATGCCAAGGTTGAGCGGTTCGCTTCGGCCACCGGTGGCCCGGATCTGGTCCGCGGCACCTTCACTGGCAACGGAACGTTGAAAGTGATGTTGATCGCCCACGCCGATACCGTCTACGACCGCGGCATCCTTGAGAAGGAGCCGTTCCACCAGAAGGGCAACCTGCTGTATGGCCCGGGCATTGCCGACGACAAGGGCGGCATCGCGGTAATCCTGCATTCGCTGGCCCTGCTCAAGGCGCGTGGCTGGAATGATTACGCGATGATCACCGTATTGTTCAACCCGGACGAAGAGATCGGCTCGCCCGGCTCGGGCGAAACCATTGCCAAACTTGCGGACGAGCACGACGTGGTGCTGTCCTTCGAGCCATCGCCGGCCAAGGCGGTGATCGAAAGCGAAGGCGTGCTGCTCAGTGCCGCCGGCACCTCGCAGGTACGGATGACGGTGCAGGGCCTGTCCGCACATGCAGGTGCGGCACCGGAGCAGGGCCGCAACGCACTCGTCGAGCTGGCCCACCAGATCATCCAGACCAAGGACGTCGCTGCCGGCGTCCCCGGCGCGCAGCTCAACTGGACCACTGCCAATGCCGGCACGGCGCGTAACCAGATTCCGGAGCGCGCGGAAGTTGGTGGCGATGCGCGGGTGATGCAGGTCGATAGCAATGCCAACCTGCTGGCGGCGCTGCAGGCCAAGGTCAAGCAGAGTCATCTGGTACCGGACACCATCACCACGGTGACGCTGGAGCCTCTACGTCCCATTTACATGGCGGGGGAGCGCGGCCGCGCATTGGCCGACCTGGCACAGCAGATCTACGCCGAACTCGATGGACGCAAGCTGCTGATGCATCCAACCACCAATGGCGGCACCGATGCCGGGTTTGCCGGCCGCTCCGGCCATGCGGCAGTGCTGGAAGGCCTTGGGCTTGCCGGTTGGGGCTACCACGCACGCAATGAGTACATCGAGATCGATTCCATTCCGCCACGTCTTTACCTGGCATCGCGGATGCTGATCGAGCTAGCCAAGCGCGCGCCGAACTGAGGCGGCTGACCAGGCGACGTTCGCACCCTTGCAGGTGTTTGGATGCGCGAAAGAAGCCCGCGGCAACGTGGGCTTCTGCTTTTCTTTCCTGTTGTTGATGATCCGGATGGAGGATCTGGTGGGTGGTCATCCGATGCGCGCGGAACCCGTTCTTCGTCTTGCATCTCCCCCATCGCAGCGCAGCGGAGGCCGCTGGTAGATCTGGCCTGCTATGGATAGGTGGTTGCTAGGACGCATCGATTCTGGCGAACGCGCGTATGCACAACGCCAGCGCGATGACTAGCAGACCGATATACACGAAAAGCGAAGTCATCATTGGATAGTTTCCCGGCTGCCCCATTGCTTGTCGGATGAGGTCGACCAGGTAGGTTGCTGGGTTGAACCTGATGAGCGTCCCGAGGATGGGGGCATGATGGCCTGCAGGAAGGGGGAAGAGCGCCCCGGACAGGAAGATCATTGGCATAAGGATGAAGCTGATGATGACCTGTATGGCTTGGAAGTCGTCGATGAGTGCACCGCACAGCGTGCCGAGGACGGCGAACAGGAAACCGATGGCGAGAATTGCAGCTTCCAGTCTCAGCAAGGTGAGCACGCCTGGCCATTGCGCAAGGATGAGGTACACCAAGGCCAGCACCAGCGAAGCCTGCAGCGCGGCTGTGGTGGCTGCGCCCAGGCTCCTGCCGACAACCAATTGCCAGCGCGGCATCGGCGCCACCAGGGTTTCCTTCAGGAAGCCGAATTTCCGATCCCAGAGCACCGAAAACCCGCTGATGAACGCTGTGATGATTGCCGTCATCGCAACCACACCGGGGGAGAGGAATCGTTGGTAGCTGATATGGCCGGCGGCTTGGAACACCTGATCCATGCCCATTCCCATCACTACCAGATAGAGCACAGGCTGGGCCAGGCCGCTGATGATCTTCCAGCGGCTGCGACTGAACTTCCTGATGTCGCGTAGCCACAGGCCATGTATGGGTTTGAACATGATCAGCTTGGCTCCTTGCCTGTCAGCTGCAGGTAGGTGTCGGTAAGCCCGGTCGTGCCCAGCGCACTGTTCATTGCCTGGATGGTTCCGCTGCCAAGTAATTGCCCGCGATTGATCAGCGCGACTCCATCAGCGATTGCCTCGGCCTCTTCGAGGTAATGCGTGGTGAACACGACGGTGATGCCCTCCGCCGCGGAGATGCGCTTGAGGTATGACCACAGCGTGTTCCTGACCTGGGTGTCCAGGCCGACGGTTGGCTCATCCAGACAAATGATCCGCGGCCGATGTAGCAGTGCACGCGCGATCTCGACGCGTCGCTTCTCACCGTCGGACAGGCCGCGCACCAGTTGGCCGGCACGCGCGGCCATACCAACCAGCTCCAACAGTGCGCTTGCGCGACGTCTGGCATCGGCCGCCTGCATCGAATGAATCATTGAATGCAGCTGCAGGTTTTCGTTGACGGTGAGCTCTTCGTCCAGGGAGTGGTTCTGGAACACAACGCCAATCTGGCGGCGCACGGCTACGGCATCTCTTTCCACATCGTGTCCCGCGACCGTGATCGTGCCGCTGCCCGGCCGGGTCAGGGTCGACATCATCCGGATGGATGTTGTTTTTCCAGCCCCGTTGGGGCCGAGCAAGGCAAAGAAGGTACCGGCAGCGACGGTCAGCGAGAGATCAGCGACGGCAGATCTCCCCCGATAGCGCTTGCTCACGTGGCTGAGCTCGATGATGGGATGACTTGCGTACTCACCTTCGTATTGCAAGGCTGGCTGCGGGGCGGTGGCTTTGCCAGGATTGGTATTGCGTGTTTCTGCTTCCATGTCAGGTAGCACTACCTTGCGAGGGACGACGGCTGCAGCGAAAGGGGCTGGGCGCAGCGCGAGGCTGAAATTTCAGTCGTCGCGTGCGGCCAGATCGGGATATCCGCGCTCAGATGCCAGAGTCGGTCCACACGGCAATACCGCCATGGAAGGCCAGCGCGGGTGTCGTTGTCAGTTACCCGCATCGCCGCCGGATGATCAAGTGCAGGCCACGAGGCAGCGCTGGGTACGGCAACGGGTAGGACAAGGTACGGGCGACGGAGGACGAGCGCGAGCGCAGGATGCTCGAGCGCCATGCTTAGCTTGGCAGCGGCGTTGCCCTGTATTTTCGGACGGCTGCAACCCCTATCGATGGGTTCTGGCCAGCGCAAGGTTTGATCGCGGTCCTTCAAGCATGGTGACGGCCGCGATCGTTCACCGCCATGTGGTGCTTATGGGCGCCTCAGGGGGTTGAGCCAATGCCTGTGCGTGTGTGATGCACAGGCTAAGCTTGAGCGCGTCTGTGTGGCTTAGTGCGCGGCGGTGTAGATGTCCTGCAGTACCGCTTTTTCAAGTTCCAGCTCGCTGAGCAGGTTCTTGACGATATCGCCGAGGCTGAGGATGCCAACCAGCTTGGAGCCTTCGGTCACCATCAGATGGCGGTGACGCGAATACGTCATCAGCGCCATGGCTTGCTTGAGGCTTGCCTCCGGTGCAATGCCTTCCAGGCCAGCCGAAGGTAGGCTGGAGATGACCCTGCGTCCTGCCTGAGGGCCATCCTCGGCCAGAGTGCGCACGATGTCCTTTTCGGAAATGATGCTCGCCGGTGCGTCGTCTTTCATTACCACCAGCGCGGCGATCCTGTTAGCGCTCATCTTATGCGCGGCGGCGCCGATGGTGTCTTCGACGTCGATGGTGACTACGGTTTGTTTCTTGGACTGCAGGAGTTCGCGGACGTTCATTGATGTTTCCTGGTGCAGGTTACTCAAACGGAATAGTTCGCCTGGCTACCTGTGTGCTGGTAGCCGTGGTGCCGCGATTTCCTCGGCACTTCGATGATACGAGCCCGCCAGTGCCGGTGTATTTGCGTAGATGAGACGGTTTGTCGCGGATTTACGGGTGATTCATTCCGCATTGGTTTAGGCAGCATAGTTGCGTGTGACGCTATGCCAGCGTGGTTGTCCTGTGCTCGGCGCCATACGTTCCAGTGCGGTGATTCGATGATTCTTTGGCGCCGGTCTGGCTCTGCCAAGGAAGCGTTCCATTGTGGAGTGGGAACGCAGTTGCGGCTGAATTGCCGCCGCTCGCAAAGCGTGTTTTCGCAGCAAAAATGAGCATCTGCGAAAAGCCGGGAGGCGGGGCTCTACCGCCTCCCGGCGCGTACGTCATCGCGACATTCGCGCAGCCCGATGGACTGCAGGACTCCACGGTCGGGGGAGAGACCGGGAGTTATCTCTGCTGAAGGAGAGTCAGCAGGAGATTCATTTGGCCTGACGCACATGCTTGATCATGTGCATCAAGCTGTTGATTGATGCAGAAGACTTGACCGTTGCAGCTACTGGGAAACGAACAGCGGAACGGGAACCTCCGACAGCAGTGTCCGGGTCACACCGCCGAATAGCGCTTCACTCAGCTTGGGCCGGCTATAGGCACCAAACACCACCATGTCGCAGTGCGCGGTTTTTGCGTGGGTGACGATCACCTCAGCGACCGAAGCCCCCGCCGAAGCAACCCGTTGCAGATCGACTTTCACATGATGCCGGGCGAGATAGGCCGCCATGTCCGCGCCGGGTTCGTCGCCGTGCAATTCGGCCTTGCGCTCCGCATCGATGATCAGCAAGGTGACTTCTTCGGCATTGATGAGCATTGGCATCGCATCGGCGATGGCCCTGCGCGATTGCCTGCTGCCGTTCCATGCGACAAGTACCTTCTTGCCAACCGGCTTGTCGCCCCAATCACGCGGTACGATCAGGATCGGAATGCCCGATTGCTGCAGGATCTGCGGCGCCGACCAGGTCAGAGGCGAGGCCGGAATGTTCGGGTGACTCACCACCAGCAGGTCGCAGTACAGCGCATGCAGCGAGGACTCGCTGCTGCATTCAGCATGCGATATCACCCGCAACTCACCACTGACCTCATGACGACTCAAGGCGTCATTCAAGCTTTGCCCGAGTTGGAACGCGCGCGCGGCCATTACCGACTGGTGGCGAACGATGACTTCATGCAGCGCCTCGCCTTTGGCGAAACCCGCCTGCAGGGTGGCCGGCTGCTGGGCAAGGGCGGTGATCCCGATCAGATGCGAGGCGTGGCCGCCGGCAAGACGGGTTGCCGTATCCAGGATCTGTTGGCCGGATTCGCTGGCGTCGAACAGCACCGCGATGTCTTTCAGCAGGGTGGTCATGGGCGTGCTCCGTTGTGCTCGGCTCGGCGCCGGGGTGGCCATCCAAGCGTTCAACCAGAATTAGAATGATCGTTCTAGTTAGAATGATCGTACTACACAACGCCATCGCGGTCATGTGCAGATCCGACCACGTCATCCCAGGGTGCGTTTCATGAATGCGAGCAGTAGCGCTCCAGCAAGTCAGGAAAAAGGTGAGGCGCGTCGCCAGCAGGTGCTGGACGCGGCTAGCGCCTGCTTCCGACGCAATGGTTTCCACGGCACCAGCATCGCCAAAATCTCGAAAGCGGCCGGGATGAGCCCAGGGCACATCTATCACTACTTCGAGAACAAGGAGGCCATCGTCGAGGCCATCGCAAAGCGCGAGGAACAGAACCTCTCCGAGCTTGCCCGCAAGCTGCAGGAAGACGAGAGCGGTGGCAACCTGGCAACCCGGGTGGCGCGGCAGACGGCCGACTCGGTGGACCGTTGCCTGGACCCGGCCTATCTGGAGCTGCAACTGGAGCTGGCGGCTGAGGCCGCGCGCAATCCAGCCATCCGCCGCATCCTTCGCCAATCGGACAAGGTTGTGACGGGTGAATTCATGGCTTTGTCCAATCGGGTCGGCCTGCCGAAGGGTTTGGGCGCGGCCGAGGTGGAGCTGCGGATGAACATGATCTCGGCCATTTTCAACGGTGTGATGGTGCGTGGTGCGGTGGGCACGGACGTGGACCGCAAGCAGGTGAGCCGTCTGGTCGAGAAGCTGGTGCGCTGCCTGCTTGATGATGCTGATTGAGCCCTGGGCCCACGCTTCGCAGCGGAAAAAATTTGGCGAAGAAGGTCCTTGTGTTACTCAGAAGCCAGCTGAGTTCTTGAATCCGGCGATTGCCGCTGCAATGGCGCCATCCACGCTGGCCAGTGCAGCGGGATCGAGCATCGCGCCATTGACGAACGCGTCGGCCGCACCCTGTTCGCCAGCACCGTTGGCGACGGCGCGGTAGTGGGTGAACGTGTCGAAGCCGGCGCGGCCGTGGTAGGCGCCTGATCCCGAGTTTCCTATGCCACCGAATGGCGTATCGGGCAGCAGTCCGTGGATGAAGCCGTCGTTGCGGCTGACGCCGCCGCTGGTTGTATGGCTTAGGAAATGGCGGAAGTCAGCGCCGTCTTCCCCGTACCAGTAGGCGGCCAGCGGGGCCGGGTGATGCGCGATGTAGTCGGTGGCCTGCTGCACTTGGCTGTAGCGCTTCAGAACCAGCACCGGGCCGAAGATCTCGTGGTGGTTGATCTGCGCATCCTCCGGCACGTCGATCAGCAACGTGGGCGCGATCCTGCGTGATGCGCGGTCAGGGAGGCGCTGCAGCTGGCTTTCCGGCAGGGGCTCCAGTTTCTGGGCGCCCAGGGCCACAGCATCGTCGATTAACGCCAGTACGCGCTCATAGTTGCGCTCATTGACGATGGGAACGGTCGCCGGATTGTGCAGGTAATCGCCAGCAACTCTGCGGATCTGTGTCTTGAGGTGACCAATGAATTCCTCGAACTTTTCATCCGGGACGAACACATAGTCGGGACATAGACAGACCTGGCCACCGTTCACCAGGCGTGTCGAGGTGATCCTGGTTGCCGCCAACGACAGATCCGCGTCGCGGGCTACAACTACAGGGTTCTTGCCACCAAGCTCCAACGTCACCGGCACCAGATTCCTGGCTGCCGCCTGCGAAACCAGTGCGCCTACTTCCGGGGAGCCGGTAAAGAACAGGTGGTCAAAGCGCAGCGTGGAGAACTGCTGCGCAGTGCCGAGGTCGCCATTGAAGATGACTACTTCGGCCTCATCGAAGCGGGCGCTGAATATTTCCCGTAGCAAGGCGCCGGTACGCGGATGTTGTTCGGGGAAGTTCAACATCACCCGATTGCCGGCAGCAAGCGCCGCCATGGCAGGTTGGAGGGTGAGCGCCAGCGGGAAGTTCCATGCGCCGATGATGCCAACCACCCCTTTGGGTTTGGCCTGCACGAAGCCGCCCGGTACCACGCGCGGGGCCATCCACTGCGCGAGGCTGGCCAGGGAATGTTCGATGTCACGCACCCAGCTGAGCCCTTCAAAGGCCTTGGACAGCGCGGCTGGGCGCCCGCCGTAGTCGTCAGACAAGGTCGCACTGAGGGCGTCGATGTTCTCCAGCAATGCCAGTGCCATCCTGCTTGCGCGCGCGCTGCGCGCCTGCTGGCTGGCCTCGCCCTGGCTGAGGAAGTCAGCGCGTTGCAGGTTGAGTACCCGCTCCAGCTCATTCTTGTCGTACATAGTCCATCTCCGTTACCGGTTTTTTGCCAGGGGTCTGTCTGATGTCTGTTTGACAAGGCGCCTTTCCGAAGCAGCAAAGGCGTTGCGCTGCGTTTGCAGCGGCCGGCGCGAGCTTGGATTCGGATTACCTTGATGTGGAGACCATTGCTGGGCGCGGCGCATTGCTTGCAGTCGCAGGTTGCGGACATCTTTCAACGGGAACATGCCTGGTGCTGCGGACTTCGAGGAGCGAGGTTAAGGGAAGGCAGCAGCTGCAATGTGTCAGGTCAGCCCGGACAGAAAGTTGGAGATACAGCACCATCACGCGGCGCGCAGCGTGCCTGCGACATGACCAAGTCATGGTTGTCATCCAGGCAGCAGACATATGGCGCAGCTACCGCGCCGTGAGAAAAGCCGGGCCAGGTTCAAGGGCGAGGTCATTGCTTTCACATTGCAAGGTTCCGTAGCAATGTTTTCAGGCCGCGGCCGGGTAAGCAGGCCATCTTGCTGGGCGCATACGGGGCGCACTGTTGGCGGCTATGCGGCATGGGTTGCCAGCGGATTTGACCCGCCCGCGCCACAGGTGCAAGCTCGGGTACAGTGCTGCGCAACTCAGGAGTCCCGATCATGACTGCTGTTGGTTCGATGAGTGCCCCGGGCGACAAGCTGCCGCCCTCACGCCTGTGGCGGGTGTTCTGGCTGCAGGGGGTGATTCCCAGCAATCTGTTATGGGCCGCCGCGCTATGGGCGCTGATGCAAGGCAAGACCAGCTTGCTGCTTGGCCTGTTCGCGGTGTTGCTGCTCTACACCGGCTGGATCATCCCCGCGGTGTGGCGGGCTGCGCCCAGCGCACATAACCCCGGCTATGGCATGGCCGCACGGGGGCTGACCGTGGCGTGGGGGGTGAACACCGTGCTGGTGATCTTCTTCCTGTTGCTGCAGTTGGCGACCTAGTGGAACTGGGCGCTGCTTGAGCTGCGGGCTAATAGAACTGTACGGGCGCGCCATCGCGGTCGAACGCGGCGAAGCGGCTGATCTGGCCGTCGTTGACCGCATTGACCATCAAACGCAGTGGCTGCGCGGCCTCATCACTGGAGGGAGCAATGCCCGCGCGGCCGTCCAACGAGGCGACGAATACCAGATCCCAGGGCAGGCCGGTATTGGCGGACTCGGCGGCCAGTGCGGCGAACGAGGCGATTTCCTGCGGGGCTTTGTCCACGCACAGCACCGGGCTCAGGGTGCCGCCTTCGCCGCTGTCATGGCGCGCATGTTGATCGGCGGTCGGGGATTCAGGCAGGTCGGCTTTGACGAACACGAACAACAGGCGTTGTGGCTCGGTCTGCTCCGAAGCGGCACGCAGTAGATCGTCGAAATCACTCAGCATCATGATCGTTTTCACAAGGAGGAAGCCATTGAGAAGCCATGCTGCCACAGCTGACCAGGGTCTGGCTGGGGTCTGAATTGATTTAAGTCATGCCATCGTCGCAATGCCCCGCGTAGGCTGACAACCTGTCAACAAAGGTGAGGGCATCCCGGCATGCCGGGCGAGCGTGCAAACGTGGAGTCAGAAGGTGAAACAGCCATGAGCCAACTCACCGACGGCTTCGGTCGCAGCTTTCCATACCTGCGTCTGTCGCTGACCGAGGCCTGCAACTTCCGTTGCAGCTACTGCCTGCCCGACGGTTACCAGGCCGATGGCCGGCCGCAGTTCATTGCGGTCGATGAGATTGAACGCTTGGTGCGCGGGTTTGCCGCGCTGGGCATGCACAAGATCCGCCTGACCGGCGGCGAGCCCAGCCTGCGCAAGGACCTGACCCAGATCATCGCCACCGTGGCGCAGGTGCCGGGTATCCGCAAGGTGGCCATCACTACCAATGGCTGCCTGTTGCCGCGGCATCTGCCCGGCTGGCACCGCGCCGGGCTCACGGCGCTCAATGTCAGCATGGACAGCCTGCAGCGTGATCGCTTCCACGCCATCACCGGCCATGACCGCCTGCCCGAAATCATGGAAGGCCTTGCCCTGGCGCAGGAACTTGGCCTGCAGTCGATCAAACTCAACGCGGTGCTGCTGCGCGGCCTCAACGATGACGAGCTGCCGGCGTGGATGGAGTTTCTGCGCGAGCGCCCAATCAGCGTGCGTTTCATCGAGCTGATGCGCACCGGTGACAACCGCGAGTACTACGAGCGCCATCATCTGCGCGCCGACGTGGTGATCGAACAACTGTTGGCTGCCGGTTGGCGCGAGCGCAAGCGCGCCGCCGATGCCGGCCCGGCACGCGAGTTCAGCCACCCCGAGCATCGCGGCAGCATTGGCATCATCGCCCCGTATTCAAAGGATTTCTGCAAAGGCTGCAATCGCCTGCGGGTCACCGCGCGCGGCGATCTGCGCCTGTGCCTGTTCGGTGACTTCGGCGTGGCATTGCGTCCGCTGCTGCAGTCCGACGATGACCAGGACGCGCTGCTGGCGCGCATCACCACCCAGCTTGGGCTCAAGGCAGCCGGGCATGGACTGCACTTCGGCCAGACCGGGCTTACCCCGCACCTGGCCTCGATTGGAGGATGAAACACGCAATGAGTGGGCAGATAAGTGCGGCATTCCATATGGCCGATGTACGCGACAAACGCATCACCCGCCGCCGCGCGGTGGCGGTGGGCGAGCTGATCGCCGGGCCGATTGCCTATCCATTGATCGTCGAGCGCCGCCTGCCCAAGGGCGATGCGCTGGTGATGGCTGAGATCGCCGGTCTGCAAGGGGCAAAGATGGCTTCGGCATTGATGCCGATGTGCCATCCGCTGCCGTTGGAGCTGGTGCGCGTGTACTGCGCGCCGGTGCCGGAACGGCAGGCGATCCGGGTCTGGTGCGAGTGTGCCAGCGAAGCGCGTACCGGGGTGGAGATGGAAGCGCTGGCTGGCGTCAATGCGGCCTTGCTGACCTTGTACGACCTGAGCAAGCCGGTCGAGCCGGCGCTGGAGATCAGCGCCATCCGCCTGCTGTTCAAGGAAGGCGGCAAGAGTGGCGTGTGGACGCATCCGCAAGGCATGGATGCCGGCGAACTCGAACGTTTCCGCCCGCGCCGGCCCAAAACCTTGGGGGCCGCGCGCTGTGCAGTGATCACCCTCAGCGACCGCGCAAGTCGCGGCGACTATGTCGACGAATCCGGGCCGGTGCTGGTCAAGGGCCTGCAGGCCTTGGGCGGTGAGGTGGTCAGCAACGAAATATTGGCCGACGGCATCGAACCGCTGGTCGCGCGTCTGCGCGCGCTGGCTGCAGATGGCGTACGTCTGTGCCTGTGCACTGGCGGCACTGGCCTGGGGCCGCGTGATCTGACGCCCGAGGCCTTGCAGGCATTGGGTGGACGCCCGGTGCCCGGACTGGCACAGATGCTGCGCGGGCTCAGTGCCCAGCACACACCGATGGCCTGGCTGAGCCGCGCAGAAGTCGTGCAACTGGACGATCTGCTGGTCATCGCCTTGCCTGGCAGCCCGCGCGCCGCCGCACAGTGCATGAACATCCTCACCCCCGTGCTTGGCCATGCGCTGGCAATGATGGACGGGGGCGCACACGCATGATCAGTTATGCGCAGGCGCTGCAGCAGTTGCTGGCGGCCGCACCAGACGCGCGCAGTGAACAGGTTTCGATTGCTGCTGCCGTCGATCGGATACTGGCCGCACCGGTAAACAGCGCGCAGGACCTGCCGCCGTTCGACAACGCCGCGATGGACGGATTCGCGCTGTGCGCAAACGGGCAGCCGGTGATGGCGGGCAGCGTGTTGCAGGTGCAGGGTTGGCAGGCCGCAGGCGATACCGCCGCTGCAGACGGTGATTCCGCGCAGGCTTGGGAGATCATGACCGGCGCGCGCATGCCGTCGGGTCTGGACAGCGTAGTGCCGGTTGAACAGGTGGAAGTGCTGGAGGCCGTGGAAGGCCGTCCCACCCGCGTGCGCCTGCAGGCACCGGTGAAGCCCGGTCAGCACGTTCGGCTTCGAGGCCAGGATGTGGAGCAGGGCGAAACCGTGCTCGCTGCGGGCGCGATGCTCGACGTCAATGCGATGACCTTGCTGCATGCACTCGGCGTAGCCACCGTGCAGGTGCAGCAGCAACCGCAGGTTGCGGTGATCAGTACTGGCAAGGAGTTGATCAGCGATGCGACCGCAGAGCTGCAGTCCGGGCAGATACGCGACAGCAACCGCCCGTTCCTGGTCAGCCGCCTGCGTGCTGCAGGTGCGGACGTGGTCTGGAACGGCGTGGTCAGTGATGACGTGGCCGCCTTTGATGCCGCGCTGGACGCGGCCTTGGCCGCCGGTGCGCGTGTGGTGCTGAGCACCGGCGCGGTGTCGCAGGGGCGCTACGATTTCATTCCCGATGCGCTGCGCGCGCGTGGTGCCGAGATCATCTTCCACAAGGTCGCGATCCGTCCCGGCAAGCCGCTGCTGTTCGCGCGGCTTGCCGATGGCACGCTGTACTTCGGCCTGCCGGGCAATCCGATTTCCGCTGCGGTGGGTCTGCGTTTCTTCGTTGAGCCGGTGCTGCGAAAGATGCTGGGCTTGGCCGAGGAGACCGTTCTGAAGTTGCCGCTGCAGGCCGACGTGCGCAAGCCACCGGGCCTGCGCTTCCATGCACGCGCACGCGTGCAGGCCGATGCAGGCGGGCAGCTGAGGGTGAGTGTGCTGGCAGGGCAGGAGTCGTTCCGCCTCAAGACCATGCTGCGCGCCAATGCGTGGGTGGTGCTGGAGGGCGATGACGATCTGGCCACGGCCGGCAGTCTGGTACGTGTACAGGGTTGGGGCCACCGCGAGCCGGTGCAGTTGAGCCCGTTGGAGATGTCATGAAAGAGATAGTGGTGCAGTTGTTTGGTGCGTTCTCGGAGCTGAACCCGCAGCGCGAGATCAGCGTGCCTGTCGAAGGCGGGCAAGTCGTCGATCTGCGCAGGGCGCTGCGCGCATTGCTGCAGCAGCGCTTCCCGCAGTTCCGTGCCGGACTGGTCGATTACTCGGCTTTTGCTGATGAACAACGCGTGTTGCGTGATAGCGACTCGTTACCCGGCGATGGACGCGTTGCCATCCTGCCGCCAGTAAGTGGAGGCTGAAATGAGCTTCGAAAGCGTATGGAAAGTGGTGGACCGCGCCGATGCGGCGATTGATCCGGGTGAAGGCATCGCGGCCGTGTCCGATCCGGGCTTCGGCGGCATTGATGTCTTCATCGGCAAGGTGCGCGATCTGAACCAGGGCCGGCCGGTGCTCGGCATCACCTACGACTTGTTCGAGCCGCTGGTCATGAACGAATTCCAGCGGCAGATCGCCGATATCACCGCCGACTTCGGCCCCCGCATCAAGTTGTATGTGGCACATGCCAAAGGCCGTTTGGCGGTCGGTGATGTCGCCGTGGTCGTCGCTGCCGGCAGTCCGCACCGTGACGAAGCCTTCCGCGCCTGTCGGCAGCTGATCGAGGGGGTGAAACACCGTTCGCCGATCTGGAAGCAGGAGCATTACCAGGATGGCGACAGCGAGTGGAGCGAGGGCTGCAGCCTGTGCCAACCCGATACCGAGCACGCGCACATCGACGGACATGTCCACGACCACTCGCATTGAGCCGGCGCCGGTCGCCGGCATCGTGCTGGCCGGCGGGCTGTCCAGCCGCATGGGTCAGGACAAGGCCCAGCTGCGTTGGCGCGGGCGGAGCTTGCTTGAGCACAGTTGCATGCTGCTCGAGTCGTTGGGCGCCCGGCCAATACGCGTAAGTGGCGACTATCCCGGCTTCGATTCGGTGCCCGATGCGGTGCCGCGCTGCGGCCCGCTGGGCGGCCTGCACAGCGTGGTGGAGACCCTGGATGACGGGCCTGCATGGGTAGTGGCGGTGGACATGCCCTTGTTGGATGTGACATTGCTGCGACAGCTGGCTGGGGCGGGAGCCGCGTCGTGTGCAACTTTTTGCGGGGAACCGGTGCCGATGTACTTGAACATCGACGGCACTTGTCGCAGTCTGCTGTATGAAATGGTCACGGGTACAGACGGGCCACGCTCGCTACGGATGTTCCAGCGCCGCCTCGGCGGCTTGGAGCTGCCGCTGCCAGCCGGTGCCGAAGCCCGCCTTGTGAACTGCAATACCCCCCGCCAATGGGAGGAAGTTGCGTCATGAAAGTCCAGATCCAGTCGCAGTCGCTACGGCTGCGCATTGATGAAAGCGAGCTGGCACGCCTGCTCGCTGGCGAGGTGCTGGAGAACCAGACCTGGCTTGGCACGCCCGGAGCCCTGTCGCAGCACTTGCAGCTGCACGACATGGCGGAGGCGCTGCTGGATGGCGATGCAAACACGTTGATGATCAAGCTGCCGCGCGAAGACGTGCTGGCGCTGCAGGCACGTTTACCGTGCCGTGACGGTTTGAGCTTCGTGCTGCCGACGCAGGCATTGCCGCTGCAGCTTCAGTTCGATGTGGATGTACGTGACAGCGTGCGTCAACGCGGCGTGCAGCGCCGAAATCCGGCCGACGCCGTAAGCATCAGTTGATATTTGTCAGGTAGTCGGCGCGAGAGCGCCGTTGGATTGATCAAGATCAAGACTGCCCCAGGGGGCGCCGGGCTTAATGACGCCGTGGCGACTGGGCAAGCAACCGCACAGCAAGCCAGCGCCGTATCAAACAGCCTTGGAGCGATGCATGAGTGCCAGTCGCGATGTAGCAAAGCAGAGCAGTTCCGGTCCCGGTCGCGTCATCAACGATTGGAGGCCGGAGGATCCTGATTACTGGGAACGCACCGGCAAGAAGGTCGCCACCCGCAATCTGGTCATATCGATACCGTCACTGCTGCTGGCGTTCTCGGTATGGGTGCTGTTCTCGGCAGTGACCATCAGCCTGCCCAAGATCGGTTTCGCCTTCACCACCGACCAGCTGTTCTGGCTGGTGGCCCTGCCCAGCCTGTCCGGCGCAACGCTGCGCATCTTCTACTCATTCGTGATCCCGATCTTCGGCGGCCGCCGCTGGACCGCGTTGTCGACCGCATCGCTGCTGCTGCCGACCTTGTGGCTGGGCTTCGCGGTGCAGAACCCGGCCACGCCGTACTGGGTATTCGTGCTGATCGCCATCCTTTGTGGCTTCGGCGGCGCCAACTTCTCCTCGTCGATGTCCAATATCTCCTTCTTCTATCCCAAGCAACGCCAGGGCATGGCGCTGGGTTTGAATGCGGGCCTGGGCAACGTAGGCGTATCGGTATCGCAGGCCGTCGTTCCGTTGGTGATCAGCGTTGGCGTGTTCGGCGCCATGGGCGGCGCTCCACAGGCCGTGGTCGATGGTGGCGCGCCCTTGTTCGTGCAGAACGCCGGTTTCATCTGGGTGCCCTTCATCGCCTTCTTCGCGATTGCCGCCTGGTTCGGCATGAACGATCTGACCAGCGCCCGCTCCTCGTTCTCCGAGCAGGCGGTGATCTTCCGCCGCAAGCACAACTGGCTGATGTGCTGGTTGTATATCGGCACCTTCGGTTCCTATATCGGCTTCTCCGCCGGCTTCCCGATGCTGGTGAAGAGCCAGTTCCCGGACGTGAATCCACTGGCCTATGCCTTCATCGGCCCGCTGCTGGGCGCGCTGATGCGCTCGGTCGGCGGCAGCATGGCCGACCGCTGGGGCGGTGCACGCCTGACCTTCTGGGTATTCGCGCTGATGATCGCCGCGGTATTCGGCGTGCTGCACTTCCTGCCCAGCAATGGCCAGGGCGGCAACTTCTACGGTTTCCTGCTCTCGTTCATGGCCTTGTTCGTCCTCAGCGGCATCGGCAATGGCACCACCTTCCGGATGATCCCGGTGATCTTCCGCACCCTGCACGACCGCCTGTCGGCCAATGAAGGTGCCGAAGGCAAGAAGGCCGCTGCCCACCAGGCCAGCATCGAATCCGCCGCCGTTGTCGGCTTCTCCGGTGCCATCGGCGCCTACGGCGGCTTCTTCATTCCCAAGAGTTACGGCTCGTCCATCACCTTGACCGGCAGCCCGGATATGGCGCTGTACGGCTTCATTGCGTTCTACATCACCTGCCTTGTAGTCACTTGGTGGTGGTACTACCGGCGCGGGGCTGAAACCCCCTGCTGAGTAACACACGCACCGCAGCCAGATTCCACACATAGCCACGATGCAGCAGTTTGCGAACGGAGATTCACCATGAGCTATTTCCTTGATCGCTTGCAGTTCTTCAAGCGGGATCCACAACCCTTTGCCGATGGCCACGGGTTCAGCAAGAGCGAAGGGCGGGACTGGGAAAACAGTTATCGCGCCCGCTGGCAGTACGACAAGATCGTACGTTCCACCCACGGCGTGAACTGCACTGGCTCGTGCAGCTGGAAGATCTACGTCAAGAACGGCCTGGTCACCTGGGAAACCCAGCAGACCGACTACCCGCGTACCCGCCCGGACCTGCCCAATCACGAACCACGCGGTTGCCCGCGAGGTGCCAGCTATTCCTGGTACCTGTACAGCGCAAACCGGCTGAAGTACCCGCTGATCCGTGGCACCTTGCTGCGCATGTGGCGGCAGGCCCGCAAGACCATGTCGCCGGTCGAGGCCTGGGGCAGCATCGTGCAGGACCCGGCCAAGTCGCGTGAGTACAAGCGCCGCCGCGGCATGGGTGGCTTTGTGCGATTGAACTGGGACGAGGCCAACGAGATCATCGCCGCCTCCAACCTCTACACCACCAAGGAATACGGCCCGGACCGCATCGTCGGCTTCTCGCCGATTCCGGCAATGTCGATGGTGTCCTACGCGGCCGGTGCGCGCTATCTGTCGCTGCTCGGTGGTGCCTGTCTGTCCTTCTACGATTGGTATTGCGATCTGCCGCCGGCCTCGCCGCAGGTGTGGGGCGAGCAGACCGACGTGCCGGAATCGGCCGACTGGTACAACAGCCGCTACATCATCGCCTGGGGCTCGAACGTGCCGCAGACGCGCACGCCCGACGCGCACTTCTTCACCGAGGCGCGTTACAACGGCACCAAGACGGTGTCGATCTGCCCCGACTATTCCGAGCTGGCCAAGCTCACCGACCATTGGCTGCACCCCAAGCAGGGCACCGACGCGGCGCTGGCATTCGCCTTCGGCCACGTGATCCTGCGTGAGTTCCACGTCGACACGCCCTCGCAGTACTTCCAGGACTACTGCCGCCAGTACTCGGACATGCCGATGCTGGTGCGTGTCGAGCGCCGCGCCGATGGCCGCTTGGTGCCGGGCCACTTCCTGCGCGCCAGTGAGCTGGGCGGGCTGGGCGAGAGCAACAACCCCGAATGGAAGACGCTGGCGTTCGACGAGAACAGCGGCGATATCACCGTGCCGAATGGTTCGGTCGGCTTCCGCTGGGGCGAGAAGGGCAAGTGGAACATCGAGGAAAAAGCCAGCGATGGCCATGACACGCGCCTGCGCCTGAGCCTGGCCGATATCCACGACGGCATCGAAGCGGTGAGCTTCCCGTACTTCGGTGGCATCGAGAGCGACGGCTGGACCGCGGCACCGGCCGAAGAAGTGCTGGAGCGCAATATCCCGCTGCGTCGCCTGCCGCTGGCCGATGGCGGTGAAGCGCTGGTGGCGACTGTTTACGATCTGTTGCTTGCGCAGTACGGCGTTGATCGCGGCTTCGGCGGCGGCAATGTCGCCAAGAGCTTCGACGACAACGTGCCGGGTACGCCGGCCTGGCAGGAACGCATCACCGGCGTGTCACGTGCCGAGGTGATCGAGATCGCCCGTGAGTTTGCCCGGACCGCCGACAAGACCCATGGTCGCAGCATGATCATCGTCGGCGCCGGCATGAACCACTGGTTCCACAACGACATGAACTACCGTGGCCTGATCAACATGCTGGTCATGTGTGGTTGCGTCGGCCAGACCGGTGGTGGCTGGGCACATTACGTGGGCCAGGAAAAGCTGCGCCCGCAGACCGGCTGGCAGCCGCTGGCCTTCGGTCTGGATTGGAGCCGTCCGCCACGTCAGATGAATGGCACCTCGTTCTTCTACTTCAACACCGGGCAGTGGCGTTACGAGAAGCTGCAGGTCGACGAACTGCTGTCACCGCTGGCCGATGCCTCCAAGTACAGCGGCAGCCTGGCCGACCTCAACCTGCGCGCAGTGCGCATGGGTTGGTTGCCGAGTGCGCCGCAGCTGGATCGCAATCCGCTGCAGCTGGTGCGCGAGGCCGAACAGGCCGGCATCGCGCCGGCCGACTATGCGCTGTCCAAGTTCAAGGACGGTTCGCTGGACTTTGCCTTCGCTGATCCGGATGCCGCGCAGAATCACCCGCGCATGATGTTCATCTGGCGCTCCAACCTGCTCGGTTCCTCCGGCAAGGGCCACGAGTACATGCTGCGGCATCTGCTCGGCACGCGTCATGGCCTGCAGGGCAAGGACCTGGGCGAGATGGGCGCGGTCAAGCCCGAGGACGTGAAGTGGCATGACGAAGCCCCGGAAGGCAAGCTCGACCTGCTGGTGACGCTGGACTTCCGCATGTGCACCACCGCGTTGTACTCGGACATCGTGCTGCCGACCGCCACCTGGTACGAGAAGGACGACCTCAATACCTCGGACATGCATCCCTTCATCCATCCGCTGTCCAAGGCAGTGGACCCGGCCTGGGAATCACGCAGCGATTGGGACATCTTCAAGGGCGTCGCACGCACGCTCAGCGACATGGCACCGGGCGTGCTCGGTGTCGAGAAGGACCTAGTGCTGGTGCCGACCCTGCACGACACACCCAACGAACTGGGCATGCCGTTCGGCGTCGCTGACTGGAAGAAGGGCCAGTGCGAGGCCATCCCCGGCAAGACCATGCCGAGCATGGCGGTGGTCGAACGCGACTATCCCAACCTCTACCGCAAGTTCACCTCGCTGGGCCCGCTGCTGGACAAGCTCGGCAACGGCGGCAAGGGCATGAGCTGGGATACCAAGCACGAGGTGGAATTCCTCGGCAAGCTCAACCACACCGTGCTGGACGAAGGCATCAGCCAAGGCCGCCCGTCCATCGACACGGCGATTGATGCCTGCGAAGTGGTGCTGCACCTGGCACCGGAAACCAATGGCCATGTCGCGGTCAAGGCCTGGGAATCGCTGGGCACCTTTACCGGCCGCGACCACACCCATCTGGCGGTGGGCAAGGAACACGAGGCGATCCGCTTCCGTGACATCCAGGCGCAGCCGCGCAAGATCATTTCCTCCCCGATCTGGTCCGGGCTGGAAGACGACAACGTCAGTTACAACGCCGGCTATACCAATGTGCACGAGCTGATTCCGTGGCGCACCGTCACCGGCCGCCAGCAGTTCTACCAGGATCACGAGTGGATGATCGACTTCGGTGAGGCCTTCATGAGCTACCGGCCGCCGGTCAACACACGCACGGTGGAGCCGCTGCTCAACAAGCGCCAGAACGGCAACAAGGAGATCGTGCTGAACTGGATCACCCCGCACCAGAAGTGGGGGATCCACAGCACCTATAGCGACAACCTGATCATGCAGACGCTGTCGCGTGGCGGCCCCATCGTCTGGTTGAGCGAGGACGATGCACGCAATGCCGGCATCGAGGACAACGACTGGATCGAACTGTTCAACGTCAACGGTGCGATCGCCGCGCGAGCGGTGGTCAGCCAGCGTGTGATGCCGGGCATGGCGATGATGTACCACGCCCAGGAACGCATCATCAACGTGCCGGGTTCGGAGATCTCCGGCACCCGCGGCGGCATCCACAACTCGGTGACCCGCATCGTGCTCAAGCCCACCCACATGATCGGCGGCTACGCGCAGCTGGCCTGGGGCTTCAACTACTACGGTACCTGCGGTACCAACCGCGATGAGTTCGTGATCGTGCGCAAGATGGACAAGATCGATTGGCTGGATGGTGAAGAGTCGGTTGTCGCCGCACGGGAGGTGGTGTGATGAAAGTACGTGCCCAGATTGCGATGGTGTTGAACCTGGACAAGTGCATCGGCTGCCACACCTGCTCGATCACCTGCAAGAACGTGTGGACCTCGCGCGAAGGCGTGGAGTACGCCTGGTTCAACAATGTCGAAACCAAGCCCGGCATCGGCTACCCCAAGGAATGGGAAAACCAGGAAAAGTGGAACGGCGGTTGGGTGCGCAACGGCAGCGGCAAGCTGGTGCCACGCGCCGGCGGCCGCTGGCGCATGCTGGCCAAGATCTTCTCCAACCCCGACCTGCCGCAGATCGACGACTACTACGAGCCGTTCGATTTCGATTACCAGCACCTGCACGACGCGCCCGAGCTGAAGCATCAGCCGACCGCGCGTCCACGCTCGCTGCTGACCGGCCAGCGCATGGAGAAGATCGAGTGGGGCCCGAACTGGGAGGAAATCCTCGGTACCGAGTTCTCCAAGCGTTCGCGTGACTACAACTTCGACAAGGTGCAGAAGGAGATCTACGGCGCCTTCGAAAAGACCTTCATGATGTACCTGCCGCGCCTGTGCGAGCACTGCCTCAACCCGGCCTGTGTCTCGGCGTGCCCCTCCGGTGCGATCTACAAGCGCGAGGAAGACGGCATCGTGCTCATCGACCAGGACAAGTGCCGTGGTTGGCGCATGTGCGTGTCGGCCTGCCCGTACAAGAAGATCTATTACAACTGGAAGAGCGGCAAGTCCGAGAAGTGCATCTTCTGCTACCCGCGCATCGAGATGGGCGAGCCCACCGTGTGCTCGGAGACCTGCGTGGGCCGCATACGCTACCTCGGGGTGATGCTGTACGACGCCGACCGCATTGCTGAGGCCGCATCGGTGGCGGCGGAGAAGGACTTGTACCAGTCGCACCTGGACATCTTCCTGGACCCGTTCGACCCGGCGGTGATCGAGGCCGCACGTGCCGAAGGCATTCCCGACAGCTGGCTGGAATCGGCCAAGCAGTCGCCGGTCTACAAGCTGGCCATCGACTGGAAGCTGGCGCTGCCGCTGCACCCGGAATACCGCACCTTGCCAATGGTCTGGTACGTGCCGCCGTTGTCGCCGATCCAGTCGGCGGCCGAGCGTGGCCATGTCGGCATGAGCGGCGAACTGCCGGATATCGCCTCGCTGCGCATCCCTGTGCGCTACCTGGCCAACCTGCTGACCGCCGGTGATGAAGCGCCGGTCATCCGCGCCCTGGAACGGCTGATGGCGATGCGTGCCTGGCGCCGCGGCAAGAACGTGGACGGCGTGGAAGACATGCGCGTGCTTGAACAGGTCGGTTTGACCCCGGCGCAGGTGGAAGAGATGTACCGCTACCTGGCCATCGCCAACTACGAGGACCGTTTCGTCATTCCGAGTGCGCACCGTGAGTACGCCAACGACGCCTTCGGCGAGCGTGGCGGCTGCGGCTTCACCTTTGGCAATGGTTGCAACGGCGACAGCCCGGCCGACCTGTTCAGTCAGCGCAAGAACACCACCTTTGCGGTGCATCCCAATCGCCAGCACCGGCACGAGGTGACGAAATGAGTGTGCTCAAACTGATTGGAGTACTGCTGGACTACCCACGCGACGAGCTTTGGCAACATGGCGAGGAGCTGCTCGAGGCCTGCGACGATCCGGCGCTGTCGCCGGCCCGTCGCAGGCAGTTGCAGGCCTTCGTCCGCGACCTGCTCGCCAGCGACCCGCTGGACGCGCAGGACCGTTGGCTGGCCACCTTCGACCGTGGTCGCTCGATGAGCCTGCTGGTGTTTGAACACATCCACGGCGAATCACGTGACCGCGGTCAGGCCATGGTCGACCTGATCGATGCCTATCGCAAGAACGGTTTCGAGCTGGATGCCCGCGAACTGCCGGACTACCTGCCGCTGCTGCTGGAGTACCTCTCGCACCGGCCGCAGGCTGAGGCCAAGGACTGGCTGCACCACATTGGCCACATCGCCGGCATGCTCGCCGCACGTGCCGCCGAGCGTGAGCTGCCGCATGCAGTGTTGCTGGAGATCCTGGTCGAGGCCGGCGAGGGCAAGGTCAACCTGGCCGTGCTGCGCCAGCGCGCAAGCGAAGAAGTGCGCGACGACACCGTCGAAGCCATGGACCAGCTGTGGGAAGAAGAGGCGGTGCGCTTCGGCGCCGATGCGCCTTCGCAGGAATGTGATCCACCCCATCGTTCACCGGCACGCGCGCAGCCGCGGGAGATCCAGCCATGAATTACCTCAATCAGTTCGCCTTCCAGTTCTATCCCTACATCGCCGTGGCAGTGCTGTTGATCGGCAGCTGGGCGCGCTATGACAAGGCCATGTACAGCTGGCGTACCGGCTCCACCCAGCTGCTGTCCGACCGCGGCATGCGCTTTGGCAGCAACTGCTTCCACATCGGCATCATCGCCATCCTCGGTGGTCACTTCGTCGGCCTGCTGACTCCGCATGCGCTGTATGAGCCTTTCATCACTTCCTCGCAGAAGCAGTTGCTGGCGATGGTGGTGGGTGGCTTCTTCGGCGCGCTGTGCTTCGTCGGCATCACCATCCTGCTGGTGCGGCGGCTGACCAATGCGCGGGTGCGTGCAATCGGCAGCTTCGGTGACACGCTGGTGCTGGTGCTGCTGTTCGCCCAGCTCTGTCTTGGCCTGTACAGCATCAAGATATCCGCCGGCCATCTTGATGGCGGCGTGATGGTGATGTTGGCCGAGTGGGCGCAGCACATCGTCACCTTCCGTGCTGGTGCCGCCGATTACGTCGAGGGCGTGCACTGGGTCTACAAGGCGCACATCTTCCTCGGCCTGACGCTGGTGCTGATCGCACCATTCACTCGTCTGGTGCATGTGTGGAGCGTGCCGATCAGCTACCTGTGGCGTCCGTACCAGGTGGTGCGTCGCCGCCAGGCCACGCTGCGCTACGGTCCGCGGGAGTAAATCATGGGCAGCCTGCCACGCATTCTCCCCATCACCGTCATCGATTCGCAGACACCGGTGCCGGCCGAGGCCGGCCACCATCACGGCGCCGATGACGGCCCGCGCAGCCTCGGCCAACCGGCGCCGTGCAGTCTGTACGTGCAGGACACCGCGATCAGCGAGGCTGATATCGCCCGCGAGATGCAATACCACCGGGCAATGCGCCCGGAGCAGTCACGTGCCGATGCGGCACGTGCACTGGTGGTACGCGAGCTGCTGCGATTGGAAGCCGAGCGGCGTGGACTGACCGACGCCCCCGGCGTCGGCCAGGAGACCAGCGAAGAAGCACGCATCCAGCAACTGATCGAACAGACGCTGGTAGACCGCGTGCCCAGCGAGGACGACTGTCAACGTTACTTCGCGCAGAACCCCGAGCGCTTCCGCTCACCGGACCGCATCCGTGTACGCCACATCCTGCTGGCGGCACCGGCCGACGATATCGCCGGCCGGCTGAAGGCGCGCACCCAGGCCGAGAAGCTGATCGCCGAACTGCTGGAACAGCCGCATCTGTTTGCCGATCTGGCCGCGCGTCACTCGCAATGCCCGTCCAGCAGCGAAGGCGGCGATCTGGGCTGGCTGCAACGCGGCCAGACCACGCCCGAGTTCGACCGCCAGGTATTCCGCCTGCGGCAGGGCTTGGCGGGGTTTCCGGTGGAATCGCGCTGGGGCTACCACGTGGTCAACATCGATGTGCTGGAAGCCGGTGTAGCACTCAGCTACGAACAGGTGCAGCCGCAGATCAGCGATTACCTCGAACTGCAGGTGCGCCAGCGCGACGTGCAGCAGTTCCTGCTGGAGCTGCGTGAGCGTTACCCGGTACGCGGGCTGGAAGATATCGAAGCACAGGCTGAGTAAGACGCAATCCCCCAGGAGCGGCAATGAGCCAGAATCTACAGAACATCAGCAACAGCGAACAACAACGTGCGCTATGGCTGAGCACCTTCGCCTTCACCGTGTGTTTCGCGGTGTGGATGATCTTCGCCATCATCGGCATCCAGATCAGCGAGCAGCTGGGCTTGAACGACACCCAGTTCGGCCTGCTGATCGCTACCCCGGTGTTGACCGGCTCGGTGATCCGCGTCTTCCTCGGCATCTGGTCCGACCAGTTCGGTGGCCGCAAGGTGATGACCCTGGTGATGCTGTGCGGCGCGGTCGCGACCTGGCTGCTGACCTATGCGCAGACCTACCCGCAGTTCCTGTTGGCCGCACTGTTCGTCGGCATCGCCGGCGGCAACTTCTCGGTCGGCGTCACCTATGTGTCCAAGTGGTTCCCTGCGGAGAAGCAGGGCACCGCGTTGGGCATCTTCGGTGCCGGCAATATCGGTTCGGCGGTAACCAAGCTGCTGGCGCCGCTGGTGATGGTGGCCTCGGGCTGGATGATGGTGGCCAAGCTGTGGGCGGTCGCGCTGGCGGTCACCGCCATCCTGTTCTATCTGTTCAGCAAGGAAGATCCCTCGCTGGAAGATCGTCGTCGCAGTGGCGTCAAGCCGATGTCCTTCGCCGAGCAGATGGCACCGCTGAAGAACCTGCAGGTGTGGCGCTTCTCGCTGTATTACTTCTTCGTGTTCGGTGGCTTCGTCGCGCTGGCCTTGTGGCTGCCGCACTATCTGGTTGGTGCCTACGGCATGGATGTGGGTACGGCCGGCGTGCTTGCAGCGTGTTACTCGATCCCGGCCAGCCTGTTCCGGGTGGTGGGCGGCTGGCTGTCGGACCGCATCGGTGCGCGCCGGGTGATGTACTGGACGCTGGGTGTGTCGTCGATCTGTACCTTCATCCTGGCCTATCCGGATACCCGCTACATAGTGCAAGGCATACACGGCGAGATCAGCTTCCATCTGGCGATCAGCGTGACCCTGTTCACCGTGCTGGTATTCGTACTCGGCTTCTTCATGTCGCTTGGCAAGGCTGCGGTCTACAAGCACATCCCGGTCTATTACCCGCAGCATGTGGGCTCGGTGGGTGGCGTGGTCGGCATGATCGGCGGCCTCGGCGGCTTCATCCTGCCGATCGTTTTCGGCGCGCTCAATGATGCGCTGGGCATCTGGAGCAGCTGCTTCATGCTGCTGTTCGTGCTGGTCAGCATCTCCCTGGCCTGGATGCATTTCGCCATCCGTCGGATGGAGCGTCGCAACTTCCCGCAGCTCGATCGCGAGACCGACCTGCCCGAAGCCATTGATGCCGGAGCAGCGGAGAAACAGCGCCGGGCTTGATCCAGATCAGTGAAAACCGGCGGTCGCTACGCGAGGATGCTTGCATGTCAGTAGAGACCGCCGGGATGGATGACGCCACATTGCATGTTGCACTGCTGCAGCAACCCGCGCACGTGCTGTTCCCGGCGCCGGCGGAGCTGAGCCCGGGCTTCGCCGAAGCCGGCTGGCGCGCAGCCATGCAGGCGAGCAACGAGCATCTGATTCCACGTGCGTTGACCCTGGGTTTCTGTGCGCCACCGCATGACCTGGAGCGCGCTGAGAACGTGCTGGATGCGCTGCTGGTGTGTCTGCGCCTGCATGCGAACATGCTGGCCAGCGACCGCGAAGTGGCGGCCATGGTGCTGCAGCCGGGCATCGTCGAGCATCTGCCGCCCGCCCTGCTGGGGCGCTTGCTGGATGCGGTGCCGGAGCAGCTGTGCACCATTGCCCGGCCGCAGGTGGAAGTGCGTCTGGATGCGGCCAGCGATGTCGCACCGGCTTCCCTGCGCGAGGTCGGCTGCACCCGGATGACGGTGATCGACCATGCCGGCGTCGACGGCCCGGCAATGCTGGCACAAGCCCAGCAGGCCGGGTTCACCGCGTGTTATTACCAGCTGCGCGTGCCGTGCTACGCCGACGTGTCGTTCCTGCAGCGGCTGCAGCGGGTAGTGGAGCTGGCGCCCGAACGCATCATCCTGCCGTCGCCCGCGCTGCTGCCCGAGTATCCGCTGCCGGCGGACTGGCTGCAGGCATGGCGGCTGCTGCGTGCGGCCGGCTACCTGCCGCTGGGCGGCGACCACTACCAGCGGCCGGACCTGCCAATGCCGCTGCGCAACGGCGACGGTCAGCGTCATTGCGACCTGCTCGGGGTGCCGCGCCGCGAACGCCACGACCTGCTCGGCATTGGTGTGGGCGCCTGCAGCCAGATCGGCGATGTCATCTGCCGCATCGAGCCGGAGCCGCGTAACTGGCGCGCCTGCCTGGTGGTTGGCCAACCTGGCATATCCTCCGGGCTTATTCTTTCCGAGCATGAACGTATGACCGATGAGGTGGTGCAGAGCCTGGCCTGCGATCACGCGTTGGACATGCGCGCCTTCGAATGGCGCAACGCACAGCCATTCGACGCCTGTTTCGAGCACGCTTGGGAGCGCGTCGGTATGTTCATCGAACGCGGCTGGCTGCGTCGTGACGGCGACATGCTGTTGATCCAGAATGAAGGTGAGCTGCTGTGGCGTATGATCGCAGCGTGCTTCCGCCCCTTGGCCGCTGTAGCTTGAAAACGGAATGACGTCACCTACACCCCCACCGCGCGGCCCCTTGGGAACCGCGACGCCGAATCCAGCCGCTGCCGGCGACGGTGACGCGCTGCATTTCTGTACGACCTGTGCGTTTTCCGATGCCTGCAGCTCGCAGGGCTACGACAAGACCGCGCTGAATGAGCTGCACGTGATGGTCGATCACGTTGGGCCGTACCATGCCGGGGATTACATCTTCCGCGCGGGCGAGCCCTTCGATTCCATCGCTGCGGTGCGCGCCGGCATGGTCAAGACCTTTGTCGATGACAGCCTGGGCAACGAGCAGGTGCTGGGCTTTGCCTTGCCCGGCGAAGTGATCGGCTTGAACGCCATCCACGGCTCGCGTTATCCCTGCAATGCGGTGGCGTTGGATACCGTGCATCTGTGCCGTATCTCGTTTCCGCGTATCAGCATGCTGGCCAGCCGCATGCCCGGCCTGCAGGCCAAGCTGTTCAGCCTGCTCAGTGCCGAGATCGGCAAGGCGGCGCTGCTGGCTGCCAATTACCGTACCGAGGAACGCATGGCCGCGTTCCTGCTGGATATCTCCAACCGCTACGCGCGGCGCGGTTTCTCGGCACACCGCTTCAACTTGACCATGACCCGCACCGAGATCGCCAACTACCTGCGCATGGCACCGGAAACCGCCAGCCGGGTGCTGCGGCGCTTGAGCGATGAACAAGTCATCGCGGTGAAGCAGCGCGAGATCATCCTGCTGCAACCGGAGCGTCTGGCGTTGATGGCGGCCACCGATGACGCAAGCGAATGATGCCCAACCGAGGATGCGTGCATGAACAAACTGTGGGCGTTGTTGTTGCTGGCTGCCACGCTGCCGGCAAGCGCTGCTGAACTGACGGTCTCGGCGGCTTCCAGCCTGACTGAAAGCTTTCGCGAGATTTCCGCTGCGTATGAGAAGGCCAACCCGGGCACGAAGGTTGATCTGAACTTCGCCGCATCGGGGACGCTGCTGCAGCAGATCGCGCGCGGCGCGCCGGTCGATGTGCTGGCCTCGGCCGACCAGACCACGATGGCGCAGGCCAACACCGAAGGACTGATTGATCCAACGACCCTGCACGTGTTCGCGCAGAACAGCCTGTGGGTGGTGGTGCCGCCGCAGGCCAGCAACAAGCCGACCACGTTGGCGGCGCTGGCCAAGGCAGATGTGAAGCGCGTCGCCATCGGCAACCCCGACAGCGTGCCGGTCGGTCGCTATGCACGCGGCGCGCTGCAGCAGGCCGGTCTGTGGCCGGCGGTGCAGGCCAAAATGATCAGTACCCAGAATGTGCGGCAGTCACTGGACTATGTAGCGCGCGGTGAAGTGGATGCCGGCTTTGTCTACGCCACCGACGCACAGGCGATGAGCGAGCGCGTGCAGCGCGCCTTCCAGGTGCCGGTTGCCGGTGGTATCAGTTATCCGCTGGCAATGGTGAAGACCAGCCGCAATGCCGCCGAGGCCAAGCGCTTCATTGCCTTCGTGCGCTCGGCGCCGGGCCAGGCGATTCTGCACAGGCACGGATTCGGCAGCCCTTGATGGTGGATCTGGACTGGAGCGCGCTGTGGTTGTCGCTGAAGGTGGCCGGCTGGGCGACCGCGATCAACCTCGTGCTCGGTGTCGGATTTGGTGCCTTGCTGGCACGGCGACGCTTTCCCGGCCGTGAGTTACTGGACACGATATTCACCCTGCCGATGGTGTTGCCGCCGACGGTGCTGGGCTATTACCTGCTGGTGCTGATCGGCAGCAAGGGGCCGCTTGGTGCATGGCTGGAGAGCAGCTTCGGCATCAATCTTGTGTTTACCTGGCAGGCGGCGGTGATCGCTGCCGCGGTGGCCTCGTTCCCGCTGGTATTCAAGCCGGCGCGTGCTGCGTTCGAGGATGTGGATGGACAGCTGGAACAGGCGGCACGTACCTTGGGCGTGTCCGAACTGGCGCTGTTCTTCCGTGTGACCTTGCCGCTGGCATGGCGCGGCATTCTTGCCGGCCTGTTGCTGGCGTTTGCCCGCGCGATGGGCGAGTTCGGCGCCACCATCATGGTCGCCGGCAGCATTCCCGGGCGTACCCAGACCTTGTCCATCGCCATCTACGAGGCGGTGCAAGCCGGTAACGATGGCCGCGCAAACGCCTTGGTGCTGCTGTCCTCGCTGGTCTGCATCAGCGTGCTGCTGCTCGCCGCGCGGTTGGTGGGACGGCGGCAGGAGGGGGCTCGCAATGTGGCTTGAACTGGATATCCGTCGCCAGCTGCAGGCGGCAGGCCAGCAGTTCCAATTGCATGCGGTGCTGCGCTGCACGCAGCCCAATGTTGTGTTGTTCGGCCCGTCCGGCGCGGGCAAGAGTTTGACCTTGAAGGCGGTGGCCGGGCTGTTGCGGCCGGATGCCGGTGTGATCCGCATGCACGGGCAGGCGCTGTTCGATGCGGCGGCAGGTATCAACCTGTCACCGCAGCGGCGCCGCATCGGCTATATGTTCCAGGACTACGCCTTGTTCCCGCACCTGACGGTGCGGCAGAACGTTGGCTTCGGGCTGCAGCAAGGTTTGTTGAACCCGCCGCGTGGTCGCCGCATCGATGCGGTGGAACAGTGGCTGCAGGCTTTCCGCATCGATCACCTAGGTGACCTGCTGCCGGCGCAGATCTCCGGCGGCCAACGTCAGCGCACCGCCTTGGCACGGGCACTGGTGACCAAGCCGCAGGCGTTGCTGCTGGATGAGCCGTTCGCGGCGCTCGATCACGCCTTGCGTGCGCATCTGCGCCAGGAGCTTGAAACGGTGCTTGACCAGACCGGCATCCCGCTGTTGCTGATCAGCCATGATCCCGAAGATGTGGATATGTTCGGGCAGCAGGTCGTGCATCTGGCTGACGGTCGTGTGCAGGTCTGAGCGCAGCGCTCAGTCCGGTTTTCCATCCGCACGCTGGCGCCAGTAGATCCACCCCAACCGCAGCAACCACGGTGCAAACACCAATAGCCAGCCTACGGCGGCGACGGCATGCCAACGCCAGGGATCGTCCAGCAGCGGTGCGAGGATGCGCAGCACTGCGACCAGCTGCAGGCCGAGCAGGGCGATCCAGGCCACCACCGGCATCACCAGCGCCCGCCCGGAATGGCCTTGGGTTACGCGGGTGACCATCGCCACCAGCAGGCTGCCGAACAGGCCGATCGCCAAGGCATGCAGCGGCGCGCGTTCCAGCCAACCAGCATGGCCGCCGAGCGCGGCGATGTCCTGCAGCAGATACAGCAGGATCGCCAGCGGCCACCACGCCAGCCCGTAGAACAATACCGTCAGCAAGGCAGGCTTGGGACCGCGCGGCCACCAGCGCCACAGCGAGTACAGCGACAACAGCAGGAGCCCAGCATCGGCAAGCAGCGTTGCCAGTGCCAGCTGCAGGCTTTCACCGGCCAGATGCAGCAGACACAGCACCCACAGGATCGCCAGCCATTGCGGTGGCCGCCACGGCTGATAACCAGACACCACATTGCCGGCAAAGAACGGAAACATGCGGTGGGCAACGCTGGCGTAGATCGGCAGCAACAGCCCGAACGTGCCAACCGAAACGCTCAGTGCCTGCCAGCGGATATCCGCGCCTGCCGCCGCAGCGGCGAAGGCCAGCAGGCCGATCCAGCCCAAGAGCAATGCAGCCCAGCAGGACCATGCATGCCAGGTGCGGCCCTTCTCTTGCAACAGCAAGCGGCCGAGTACGACCAGGCCGAATGCCCAACCCAGCACCGCCAGCAACAGGGCCAGCCGCAACCCGGGTTGCCAACCGATGCTGGCGGTCAGCAGCGCGATCTGCGCACCGAACAGGCCGCCGCCAACGCCCGCGTACTGCCAACGCGGAAGTGCAGACAATCCCATCCAGCGCGGGAACACCGTCAGCAGGAAGCCGAAGATGAAACTGGGCAATACCAGGTATTGCATCCACAGCCCGTGCAGCCAGGCCGCCGGCAAGCCGGGTGCTGGCAGGGGTTTGCCCAGCTGCAATCCGCCCAGCCACAGCGCCCACCAGCCCATCGCCAGGCCGAGGTTGCAGACACCAACGAAGAACAGCAGCCGGTGCGGCGCGTTGAAGATGTGCAGGCGGGTGGGAGTGGTGTTCACGACGAAAGTATCCGTCTGCTGGAGGCCGCCTGTACTGATCAATGTCAACGTCGGTGACGGCAGGTGGAACCCCGGGCAGCGGTACCCAAAAATTCAAAATCGGTGCTGCAACGCAGCGTCGTCGTTCCGGCCAGCGTCGTCTGGGGTGTTATGCAGGCCAGCCTGCCCTGTTGCGTGCATCCAGTGTTTTATCCGTAGAGCGCGGGCATATCCCAATTCAGCGTCATGTGCGGGATCTGCCATATGAAATCCTTACGTCATAGTGCGCTTGACAGCGTTTTTTTCTCGGCTATATCTTTGCCGAACCGGGCACAACTGCATCAACGTCGATGCGGGTGTGCCAACCAGATTGAGTAGCAAGAGCAAATGGGCTCTCCCGGAATTCTCCGGGAGGGCCTTTTTTTGTCCGAAAAAAACCATCAGGAGAGGCAAATCATGCGTCATGGTGATATTTCCAGCAGTGATGACACGGTTGGCGTAGCGGTAGTCAACTACAAGATGCCGCGCCTGCACACGCGTGCAGAGGTATTGGTCAATGCCCAGAAGATCGCCGACATTGTTGTTGGCATGAAGCAGGGGCTGCCAGGCATGGACCTGGTGATCTTTCCGGAATACAGCCTGCAGGGAATCATGTACGACCCAGCCGAAATGATGGAAACCGCGGTTTCCGCACCGGGCGTGGAGACAGAGCTGCTTGCCAGCGCGTGCCGCAAGGCCAACACCTGGGGCGTGTTCTCGCTTACCGGTGAGCGCCACGAGGAACACCCGAACAAGACGCCTTACAACACCCTTGTGCTGATCAACAACAAGGGCGAGATCGTGCAGAAATACCGCAAGATCATTCCGTGGTGTCCGATCGAAGGCTGGTACCCAGGCGGCCAGACGTATGTCAGTGATGGCCCGAAGGGCATGAAGATCAGCATGATCATCTGCGACGACGGTAACTACCCGGAGATCTGGCGGGATTGCGCGATGAAGGGCGCCGAGCTGATCGTGCGTTGCCAGGGCTATATGTATCCAGCAAAAGAGCAGCAGGTCTTGATGGCCAAGGCGATGGCCTGGGCGAACAATAGCTACGTTGCGGTGGCCAACGCGGCAGGTTTCGATGGGGTCTATTCCTACTTCGGGCACTCCGCGATCATCGGCTTCGATGGTCGTACGCTGGGCGAGTGCGGCGAAGAGGAAATGGGCATCCAGTACGCGCAGCTGTCGGTATCGCAGATCCGCGATGCGCGTGCCAATGACCAATCGCAGAATCATCTGTTCAAGCTGCTGCACCGTGGCTACACCGGCTTGCAGAACTCAGGGGAGGGCGACAAGGGATTGGCGGATTGCCCGTTCGAGTTCTACAAGACCTGGGTCACCGATGCGGAGCAAGCCAGGGAGAATGTTGAAAAGATGACCCGTTCCACGGTAGGCGTGGCGCAATGCCCGGTTGGGCGTCTGCCTTACGAGGCAAAGGAAAAAGAGGCCTGAAACCAGCGGAAACAAGCGTTATGCGCTGTTGCCGGAATGCGGCCGGCAACAGCGCAGTTGCGCCTCGTCCTGCAACTGCACCAGGAGTGAAGCAATGCCGTTTCTAACCGATATGCTGGAGCAGACCCAGCGCAAGCGCGCGCTGGACAGCGTTCTTTCCGTCGAGAACAGGGCCCCGGACGGCCTTGTACAAGCGCATCTGTGCGCAAGCAGTTCGCTGGAGAGCCGGTATCGCTTCGATATCGGCGTCATCATGGCCAGCCTGCGCAGCGAGATCCTGGGCCAGGACGCAGCACTGCAGTCGGTCGAGGACATGCTCAAAGTGGTGCGTGCGGATATCACCGACCCACGTCGGCCGCTGTTCACCGCGTTGTTTCTTGGGCCAACCGGCGTTGGAAAGACCGAAATCGTACGGGCACTGGCACGCGCGCTGCACGGCGATGCTGACGCGTTCTGCAGGGTGGATATGAATACCTTGTCGCAGGAGCACTACGCCGCCGCGCTGAGCGGCGCACCCCCTGGCTACGTCGGCGCCAAGGAAGGAACCACGCTGCTGGACCAGGAAAAGCTGGAGGGTAGTGTTGGCCGTCCCGGAATCATGCTGTTCGACGAGCTGGAAAAGGCCAGTCCGCAGGTAGTGCAGACGCTGCTGAACGTGCTCGACAACGGGATGCTGACGGTGGCTTCCGGCGAGCGGACCTACAGTTTCCGCAATACCTTGATCTTCATGACCAGCAATCTTGCCGCACACGAAATACAGCGCTACGACCAGCGCCGTACAGGCTGGCGAGGTCTGATCCGTGGAGCGACGGCGGCGTCGCGCCAACGTGCCGTGGATGGTTTGGTGCGTGCCAGGCTGCTGAAGGCATTCGCACCTGAGTTCATCAACCGGATCGACAAGGTCATCACTTTCAATTGGATAGAGCAAGGTGTTGCCGAACAGTTGGTCGCGCTTGAGGTTAAACGGCTCAATCGACGCCTGCAGAAACATGGCTGCGCGTTGGAAGTGACGCCGCCGGTGCTGGCCAGGGTCATCGCCAAGGGCTTCGACAGGCAGTTTGGCGCGCGTGCGCTTCGGCGCAGCATGCGCCAGCATCTGGAGGTGCCGCTGGCCGGTTACCTTATCGATCACCATGCCCGGACAACGGCAACTGCGAACATCGTTTACCTGGCCGTGCTCGAGCACGGTGAGGTCCACTTTCTGCGCCGCTGAGCGACGCCAAACCGGGAGCAGTGCAGCATGGCAAAAAACAGCGACCAGCCAAGCTTGGGACTTCTGTTCTCCGAGACAGGCGTGACTGCCGATATCGAGCGCTCACAACGGCATGGTGCGCTGTTGGCGGTCGATCAGCTCAATCGGGAAGGTGGCGTCGAAGGGCGTGCCATCGAGGTGCTTTCGCGTGATCCGGGCGGGGATCCCGACCGCTACCGGCTATATGCGGAAGACCTCATCCGCAATCACGGGCTGCAGATGTTGGTGGGTTGCTACATGTCGCACACGCGCAAGGCGGTGATGCCGGTGGTGGAGCGCATGGATGCTCTGCTGTGCTTTCCAACGCCGTACGAAGGTTTCGAGTACTCGCCAAACATCATCTACGGCGGCCCAGCGCCCAACCAGAACAGCGCGCCATTGGCGGCGTACCTGATCCGCCATTACGGCGAACGGGTGGTATTCATAGGCTCGGACTACATCTATCCGCGTGAAAGCAATCATGTCATGCGCCATCTCTATCGGCAGCATGGTGGCAAGGTGCTGGAGGAGATCTATATCCCCCTGTACCCCTCCGACGAGGACCTTGCGCATGCGGTGGAACGCATCGTCAGGGCCAGGGCTGACGTGGTGTTTTCGACGGTCGTTGGTATCGGCACCGCAGCGCTGTACCGGGCCATGGCGCGACGCTACGGGGACGCGCCGCGGCCGCCCATCGCCAGCCTGACCACCAGTGAGGCCGAGGTGGCCAGGATGGGCGCGGATGTGGCGGAAGGGCACGTGGTGGTAGCGCCCTATTTCTCCGGCATTGATACGGCGGAGAATCGTGCCTTCGTGAGCGCTTGCCAGGCATCGTTTCCACCGGGGGTAAGCATCACCGCATGGGCCGAGGCGGCCTACACCCAGACGCTGATGCTCGGCCGCGCAATGCAGAAAGCAGGCAGCTGGCGGGTGGAAGACGTACAGCCGGAGCTGTACGGGCTAAGGATTTCGGCACCCCAGGGCGATGTATGGGTAGAGCCGCAGAACAATCACAGTCATCTTGCCGCACGCATTGCCGAGATAGACAGCAGCGGCATCTTCCAGGTCAAGTGGCAATCGCCGGAGCCGATCCGCCCGGACCCCTATGTTGTGGTTCACAACCTGGACGACTGGTCGACCAGCATGGGTGGGAGCGTGCCGGCATGAGTGCTTCCACCATCCTGGCAAGCTTGCGCGAGCTGCAGGTGATGGTGCTCAGCCCGCCATCTGAGGTGAGTGACACGCTGGTGTTGCAGCTGATCCGTATCGGCTGCTCGGTGCGTAACTGTTGGCCACCACCCAAGCGCTTCGATGTGGCGGTGGATGTCATTTTCACCGGCATCTTCCAGAACAGGCACCACGAGGACATCAGCGCGCTGATTGCCAGCGGTCAACCCAGCACCACCGTATTGGCCTTGGTTGAGTACGAGAGCCCGGCGGTGCTCTCGCAGATCATCGAACTGGAGTGTCATGGGGTGATCATCCTGCCATTGGATGCGCATCGAGTGCTGCCATCGCTGGTTTCCGCACGCCGAGTCAGTGGCGAGCTGCTGAAGCTCAAACAGAAAAATACCCAGCTGCAGGACAAGCTCGCCAGCCAAACCGACATCAATCGCGCCAAGGTGCTGCTGATGAGCCGCCATGGCTGGGAGGAAGGCCAGGCCCACGCATGGTTGTCGCAGGAAGCGATGAAGCACCGCGAGTCGATCCAGAAGATTGCACAAGATGTGGTGAAAGCAACGAAACCGGCGGAGCACCGCCCTGATGACAGCAGGAGTTGATCATGATGCTTGGGCTGATTCTTCTTTACGTGGGTGCGGTTCTGTTTGTAAACGGTGTGTGGTTGATGGACCGTATCAGTGGCAAGGAGGTGGCGGTCATCAATGGCCTGGTGGGCGGCCTGAGTTTACTGGTAGCGCTGTATACGATTTTCGTTGTCGCCGATGTAAAGAGCGGTGCCTTCACCTTGCTGTTTGCCTTTACCTATCTGTGGGTGGCGACCAACCAGTTGATGGGCAGCGACGGCAGGGGGCTGGGCTGGTTCTGCCTGTTTGTCAGCATCACGGCTGCCACCGAAGCGGCGCGGGCGTTTGCCGCCCTGGATGGCGTGTTCGGGCTATGGAATGCGATCAACTGGAGCGCATGGACGGCGCTTTGGTTCAGTTATTTTCTGCTGCTGGGCTTGGCCCGCAACATCCAGAAGCCAGTGGCCGGGTTTACCCTGTTGTGCGGGGTGTTCACTGGCTGGTTGCCGGGAGTGCTGATACTGGGCCAGGTGATCAAGCTCTGAGCGCTGGGCGCCGGGGATGGTGTTCCGATCGGCAGGCTTCCATTCGCCATGCCTTTGCGGCAACACTGCACTGGGCAGCCACCTGTTCCTGCGGGGAAGCGCAATCATGTTCCGAAGCCGCGTCGTCGTCCGCTCGGTTGTACGCCGGTTCGCTTCGCTCGCGCTGGCAGTCGCGCTCGCGTTGCTGGCCGGGCTTGCCTTGCCAGGCACGGCGGTAGCCACCGATGACGCGGCGCAGGTTGAAGGGCCGGTTCCGGCGACGGCGCGTTACTACAACCGCGACATCCTTACCTTCCGCGGCGCTTTCATGGGCCGCTCGCCACTGCAGCGGGCGCAGGTCACCGAGCTCAACATCAAGCGGATCGTCGAGGAGCCCGGCGTGCCCGGGGTCAGCTTCAACGACACCGCCGATGGCGCGATCCTGCTGCTCGGTGGCGAGGTCGTTACCATCATCATCCCTGCCGACGTGGATACCGCACAGGGCCAGAGTCTGGGCCAGGTACGTGAGGAAGTGCGCAGCCGGCTGGGTGATGCGGTTGCCGCTGCCGAACGCGAGCGGGCACCTGGGCGGGTGCTGCGCGGTGTGCTGTACAGCCTTGTCGCCACGCTGTTGGCGGGTGCATTGATCTGGTTGCTGGCATGGGCTGCGCGCAGGCTGCGTGCGGCGATGTTGGCATGGGTTGGAAAGCGGGCGAGTGCGTTGCACAGCGCACCGGTCAAGCAGATGCTGCACGGGGCAAATGCTTTGGCCGACTGGCTGTCGCGTGCGGTGTTGCTGGTGGCGGTGCTGGTGCTGGCAGAGGAATGGCTGCGCTACGTGTTCCATCAGTTCGATTACACCCAACCCTGGGCCACGGCGATGACGGTGTGGATCGCCGCCCAGGCCAAGGCCTGGTTGTGGGCCGGTGTGGCAGCGATTCCGGGGCTGGTCACCGCGGTCATCATTTTCCTGTTGGCGCGCTTGGCCAGCCAGATCGTTGGCATGCTGTTCCGCGGCGTACAGAACGGGCGCTTCCAGATTTTCGGCATCGACCGCCAGTTGGCCGAGCCCAGCCGCAAGCTCACAGTGGCAGGTATCTGGCTGTTCGCACTGGCGATGGCCTATCCCTATCTGCCCGGCTCCAGCAGCGACGCGTTCAAGGGCTTGAGCGTATTGTTGGGCGTGATGATCTCGCTGGGCGGCTCCAGCATTGTCGGCCAGGCCGCGGCCGGCTTCACCCTGCTCTATGCACGGACAATGTCGGTCGGTGATCTGGTCAAGGTTGCCGATGTCGAAGGCCAGGTGCTGCAGATCGGCCTGTTCACCACCCGCATCCGCACCCTTACCGGGGTGGAGGTCAGTCTTCCCAACATGCATGTGCTCAGCGGCAAGCTGCTGAACTACTCGCGCGACCCACAGGCAGCGGGCATGTGGCTGGAGACCAGCATCACCATCGGTTACGACACGCCCTGGCGACAGGTGCATAGGCTGTTGCTGGAGGCTGCGGGCAAGACCGCGCATGTGCAGCGGGTCCCGGCCGCGCATGTGCTGCAGACCGCGCTCAACGATTTCTACGTCGCCTATGTGGTGCGCGTGCACATCATTCAGTTGCCGCTGCGCGCGCAGATACTCAGTGAGCTGCATGCCAACATCCAGGATGCGTTCAACGCTGCCGGGGTGCAGATCATGTCGCCCAACTACATTGCCGACCCGGAGCTGCCAAAGATCGTGCCGCCGGACGATTGGGACCCGAAGGGCCCCGCATCGTGATCGTCTGGCCGGCGTTACGCGCCTGAACAGGCCTGCCGCATGACCGACACCTGCCGGGCGTAACTTGCTGGAAAGCGCGGTGCAGCAGCTGCAACGGCTTGCTGGGGCGCTGGTTTGACGCGCTGCCGCAAGGCCTTTCTGCGGCCGCTCGCTAAACTACTTTCATTTGCAACGGAGGTGGTATGACTGGTTTTCGTCCGGTGTCGCTGATTGGCGTGCCTACCGATGTGGGTGCTGGTGCGCGCGGTGCGCGGCTTGGTCCGGAGGCGCTGCGCATTGCTGGCTTGCCTGAGGCGCTGGTCGAGCGCGGTGTGGAAGTGCGTGACATCGGCAACCTCGACGGCCCGCGCAATCCATGGACCGGACCGGTGCAGGGCTATCGCCATCTTGATGAAGTGGTGGCGTGGAACCACGCGCTGATGGAGGCGACCTATGCCGAGCTGAATGAAGGGCGCCTGCCGATCATGCTCGGTGGCGACCACTGTCTGGGCGTGGGTTCGATCACCGCGGTTGCAACCTGGTGCCGCGAGCAGGGCAAGCAGCTGCGTGTGCTGTGGCTGGACGCGCACTCCGACTTCAACACCTCCGATGTCACCCCGTCGGGCAATATCCACGGGATGCCGGTGGCCTGCCTGTGCGGCCTCGGCCCGGAAGGCTTGACCCATCTGGGTGGCAGCGCGCCGGCGATCGCGCCGTGGCAGGTGCACCAGATCGGCATTCGCTCGGTGGACCCGGAAGAAAAGCGCCTGATCAAGCAGCATCGCGTGGACGTGTATGACATGCGCCATATCGACGAAGCCGGCATGAAGCGCACTGTCGAAGCGGCGTTGCATGGGATCGACGCCAATACCCATCTGCACGTGAGCTTCGACGTGGATTTCCTCGACCCCAGCATTGCCCCAGGCGTTGGCACTACGGTTCCTGGCGGCGTGAACTATCGCGAGGCGCAGCTGGTGATGGAGATGATTGCCGACACCGGACTGATGGGCTCGCTGGACATCGTCGAGCTGAACCCGCTGCTCGATCACCAGAACCGCACCGCCGAGTTGGCTGTGGACCTGGTGGAGAGCCTGTTCGGCAAATCCACCTTGATGCGTGATTAACATTTAAAGGACATCGCTGAACGTGTGCTGCGCGGCTTCACGCGGAGCACACGGCCCAGCCGCCAGATTCGTCTTCACACACGAAGTGCCCGCCGCCGGTAACCGGCCACGGCATCTGCCTTGAAAGGGAGGAGAAGACGAATGACAAAGCGACTGTTGATGTTGGCCCTGGTGGGCGCGTTCTCGGTTGGCATGCTCAGCGGCTGCAATACCGTGGCGGGCGCAGGCAAGGACATGCAGAAGGCCGGTGAGAAGGTCGAAGACAAGGCGCAGGATTGCAAAGACGGCAAGTGCTGATGAACACGCGGTCCATTGTGGGCCGCACCGATGGAACCACCACAGGAGAAACACATGAAGCGTTTGGTTGCCCTGATGATGTTGTCGCTGTTCTCGGTCGCGGTGTTGGCTGGCTGCAATACCGTTGCCGGTGCAGGCAAGGACGTGCAGAAGGCCGGTGAGAAGGTCGAAGACGCTGCCAAGGGTAAGTGATACCTGGCAGGGTCCTGCAGATGAATGAAGGAGGCCGGCACTGCCGGCCTTTTTCATGCACGGAGTCTGCTAGCTGAAGCGATGTTCACCAAGGTCAGCAGCACACAACGAAACATGGACCTGATACCAACGGGGTGGCGACGAAAGTGGTCCCACGCGAATCAACCGCGTATCCCCCGAAGGAGCAGCGTAATGAACAAAGACATCATTTCCGGCAAGTGGACCCAGCTCAAGGGCAAGGTACAGGCCAAGTGGGGCGACATCACCGACGACGACATGAAGGTGGCTGAAGGCAACGCCGAATACCTCGCAGGTCGCCTGCAGGAACGCTATGGCTGGGCCAAGGACCGCGCCGAAACCGAAGTGCGCGACTTCCAGAAGGCGCTGCACAAGGACTATCCCGATTACCACTGATGTGGGGTGATTGAAGGAAGTCGTTTGCGTCAATCAGAAGCCGATGCCAGGCCCCTGGCATCGGCTTCTTTTTGCTTTTTTGTAGGAGCGGCGTAAGCCGCGAAGCAGGGGCATCATTCAGATGGCACAACTTGCAATGGTTGGGGCAATGTCAGCTTCGCGGCTTACACCGCTCCTGCAATATCGGTGGCGGGCTGGCGCAGTGATCAACGCGTCGGTGGATCCGGTACGAAGCCACTCGGGAAGGCTTGCGGCGAGTTGTCTACCCGCGGATAACCACGCGGCAGGATGCCCATGGCAACCAAGCGCTGCCGCGAGTCGTAGCGGATTTCGCTGACCTGCACCGGATTACGGCTGGCGCGCTCGAAGCTGGTCAGCGACGAGCTCGACCACTCACGCTCACCGTGGCCCGTGCCCAGGCGCTGCCGCGATTCGTTCTTGGCCATCGCGCTGGGCGCAGCAGCTTCGGCCGCGCGGCTGCTAGCGCTGGCACCGGCCTGCGCGCGGTCTTCGTACTGCGGCATCGGTCGCGGGGTCGGCCGCGGCATCGGCAGCGGGCGCACGTCATACACCGGCCGGCGTGCTTCGTTGAACACAGCGATGCCGATCACCCCGACATTGGCCGGACGGCCGGTGCGGCTGGCGTAGCTGTCACTGGAACTGGTGAAGACGAACTGCGCCACCTCGGCATTGGACTTGCGCCAGCCGGTGATCTCGCTGCTCTGCCAGGGCTCCAGCACATAGCCGGACTGGCTGGGCGAGGCGGTCTGGCCGGTGATGGCATTGACCCCGTCCACCGACAGCACAACCAGCACGCGCTGGCCGCTGCGGTTCTGCATGCGCACGCTGTAGCGGTGGCCCGGGCTGCCGGCGACCCACTGCTGGCCCCGGTGCGGGTACAGGTCCAGCTCCTGTCCGTCGTCGCGGTCGATCACCGACAGCAGCACCGGACCCTCGTCTGCCGGCCGTACCGGGCTGAACCCGCATAGCGCGACAACCGACAACACACTGGCTAGAAAACGGTACATGGCAGGCTCCTTGGCGGGTACGTGGCTTCAAACGGCCGGCCGCAGGCAATGGGGTTGAGGGCGGGGACAGGCAGGGGCGGTTACACTGGTCCGGTTCATCCGCTCGTCAGCTTGGTTTACATGACTACCCGCGTCCTTACCGGCATCACCCCCTCCGGCACTCCCCACCTCGGCAATTACGTCGGCGCGATCCGCCCGGCCATTGCCGCCAGCCAGGCCTCGGATATCGAGAGCTTCTTCTTCCTGGCCGACCTGCACAGCCTGATCAAGGCGCAGGAGCCCGAGCGCACCCAGCGTTCGACCCTGGAGATCGCGGCCAGCTGGCTGGCCTGCGGCCTGGACCCGGACAAGGTGTGGTTCTACCGCCAGAGCGACATCCCGGAAACCACTGAGCTGATGTGGTTCCTCACCGTGGTGGCCAGCAAGGGCATCCTCAACCGCGCCCATGCCTACAAGGCCGCGGTGGACAAGAACCGCGAGGAACAGCTGGACGATGACGCAGGCGTCAGCGCCGGCCTGTTCATGTACCCGGTGCTGATGGCCGCCGACATTTTGATCTTCAACGCCAACAAGGTGCCGGTGGGTCGCGACCAGATCCAGCACATCGAGATGGCGCGCGATTTCGCCCAGCGCTTCAACCACGTCTACGGCAAGGAATACTTTGCCCTGCCGGAAGTGATCATCGACGAACAGGTGGCCACCCTGGCCGGCCTGGACGGTCGCAAGATGAGCAAGAGCTATAGCAACACCATCCCGCTGTTCGTGCCGCGCGAGGAGCTGAAGAAGCTGGTGTTCTCCATCCTCACCGACTCGCGCCTGCCGGGCGAGCCCAAGGACACCGAGGGCTCGGCGCTGTTCCAGATGTACCAGGCCTTCGCCAGCCCGGAGCAGACCGCCGCGTTTGCCAAGGCCTTTGCCGAGGGCATCAGCTGGGGCGATGCCAAGCAGCAGCTGTTCGAGCGCATCGACGCCGAGCTGTCGCCGCTGCGCGAGCGCTACAACGCCTTGATGGCCGAGCCCGAAAAGATCGAAGCCATCCTGCGTAGGCGCGGCCAGCAGCTGCGCGAGCAGTTCGCCATTCCGCTGTTGAAGGAACTGCGCCACGCCGTCGGCCTGCGTGACCTGTCTGCCGCCGGTGACAAGCCCAAAGCGGCGGTCGCTGCCAAGGCTGCACTGCCGCTGTTCAAGCAGTACCGCGAGAAGGATGGTCGCTTCTACTTCAAGCTGCTCGATGGCGAAGGCGCGCTGCTGATCCAGAGCGAAGGCTTTGATTCACCGCGTGATGCCGGCCAGCTGATCGCCGTGCTCAAGCAGGCCGAGCACGGCGATGCATTGCAGAGCGAGCTGTTCAAGGTCGAAATGGAAGTGGAGCCGGTGCTGGCTGCATTGCGCGAGCTGCGCGAGGCTGCGGCAAAGGAATAAACCTTGTTGGAGGAGCACGTCGATGGCCTGGTTGTCGTTGTTGTTGTTTCTCCCCTGGTTCTGCGTGATGGCGGCGCTGTACTGGTGGTTCCCACGCCAGCCGCGCAACCGCACGCGCACGGTGTTTGATGCATCGATGCTGCTGCTGGCCCTGGTGGCCAGCATCGGCTTCATGTTGTGGGGCTACCACGTGGGCGCCACCGAGGTGGCCGAAGGCCTGTGGAAACAGATCCTGGCCGTGCTGTATGCCTACGGCGGCTTCCTGGCGGTGATGGTGCTGGCATTGCTGCTGCGCCCGCGCGTACTGCAGCACTGAGCCTACACGGCTGCTACAAAAGTCCGGGTTGAGTGGAGGCAGGGTGGCTGGCAGGATCGAAGCCAGTTTCTGCCGGAGTTCCCGTATGTCTGCTGCCCATGGCATCCACACCATCGACACCGCGTTCCAGCGCGATCACTTCGATGCGGCCTACCTGATCGTGCAGGACGGACGTGGTGCGTTTGTCGATTGCGGTACCACCCACTCGCTGCCCAATCTGTTGGCCTGTGTTGCCCAGGCTGGCCTGACGCCTGCGGATATCGACTGGCTTATCGTCACCCATGTGCATCTGGATCATGCCGGCGGCGCCGGTGCGCTGATGCAGCAGCTGCCCAATGCCAAGTTGGTCGTGCACCCGCGCGGCGCCCAGCACATGATTGACCCGACACGGCTGATTGCCGGTGCAACGGCGGTGTATGGTGAGGCCGAGATTGCGCGTAGCTATGGTCAGATCGTGCCGATTCCGGCCGAGCGCGTGGTGGTTGCCGAGGACGGGCATCGCGTTCTGCTGGCGGGCCGCGAGCTGGTCTGCGTGGATACGCCGGGACACGCACGCCATCACTTCTGCGTGTGGGATGCGGCCAGCCGCAGCTGGTTTACCGGCGACACGTTTGGCCTGTCGTACCGCGAGCTGGATCATGCTGGCGGCGCTTTCATCATTCCTACTTCCTCACCGGTGCAGTTTGAACCGGAGGCAATGCATGCCTCGATCCTGCGTTTGATGCAGGAAGCACCGGAAGGCATGTACCTGACCCATTACGGCCGCGTCGAAGGCACGGCGCGATTGGCCAAGGAGCTGCACGAGCAGATTGACGCGATGGTGGCGATCGCACTGCGCTGCAGCGGTGAGCCGGAGCGGCATCGCCTGCTGGTGGATGCGCTGGGCGCGCTGTATGTAGCGCGATTGAGATTGCAGGGCAGCGTGCTGGACGCATCAGAAGTGCTGCGCGTGCTGGCAATGGATATCGAGCTCAACGCGCAGGGTCTGGCCTGTTGGCTGGACCGCGAGAAGCGCTGAAAGTGAGTGGCTTTCCTGTAGCGCCGAGCCATGCTCGGCACTACCGCTCCCTCCCTTGTGCGTAGCGCAGGGGAGGGTTGGGGAGGGGTGCTTTGTGCTGTTGCCGTGGCTGTTGCTCCACCAGCTTCGGGGCTTACACCGCGCCTACCAAGGCAATGCCGGTTAGAATCTGCCATTCATTCTGTCGTTGGTAGTTGCCGTGAATCCGATGCGCATCCTGCTGCTGTCTTCCTGCCTGTTTGTCGGCGGCATCGCCTCGGCGGCCAATGACCTGCCCGGCGGTGGCATCGATCCGGAAGCGCTGTCGCGGCATGTACGCATCCTGGCCTCGGACGAGTTTGAAGGCCGCGCCCCGGCCTCGGCCGGCGAGCAGCGCACCGTGGACTATCTGGTCGATGAATTCCGCAAGGCCGGCCTGCAGCCGGGCGGCAAGGACGGCAGTTGGGTACAGGAAGTGCCGTTGGTGCGCGCCACGGTGGACGGCCAGGTACAGGCTAGCCTGAGCTTGAACGGCAAGTCGCAGCCGCTGGTCAACGGTGAGGACATCACCCTGCAGAGCCTGAGCCCGTTCGGTGTGGTCGACCAGCACGACACACCGCTGGTGTTCATCGGCTATGGCATCTCTGCGCCGGAACGGCACTGGGACGATTACAAGGGCCTGGACCTGAGCGGCAAGATCGCCGTCGTGCTGATCAATGACGCCGACTTCGAGACCGAGGCACCGGGCGCCTTCGACGGCAAGGCGGTCACCTATTACGGCCGCTGGACTTACAAGTTCGAGGAAGCCGCACGGCGCGGTGCCGAGGGCGTGCTGATCGTGCACGAGACCGCTCCGGCCGCCTATCCGTGGGCAACCGTGAAGGCTTCCGGTACTTCGCCGCTGTTCGATATCGAGCGCAGCAACGACGAGGCCCAGGCCGCGCATACGCCGGTACGTGGCTGGATGCAGCGAGCCCTGGCCGAGCGCATCTTCAGCGCTGCCGGATTGGATTTCGAGACTGAGAAGCGCAAGGCGATGAAGGCTGACTTCCGTCCTGTCGAGCTGGGCGATGCGCGTCTTACCACCAGCTTCTGGGTCAAGCGTGAGCGGGTGGTCACCCGTAACGTGGTGGCCAAGCTGGAAGGCAGCAGCCATCCGCAGGAATCGGTGATCTTCTCCGCGCACTGGGATGCCTTCGGCATCGGCCAGCCGGATGCAGCTGGCCAGACTGTGCGCCACGGCGCCATCGACAACGCCACCGGCGTGGCTTCGGTGCTGGAGCTGGGCCGCGTATTCGCCGCCGGCCCGCGCCCGCAGCGTTCGCTGTATTTCATCGCATTGACCGCAGAAGAAAAGGGCCTGCTCGGCGCCAGCTATTACGCCGCACACCCGCTGGCACCGCTGGAAACCACCGCTGCGGTACTGAACATCGAGATGTTCAGCCCGGACGGTGAAACCGCTGATATCGCCACCTGGGGCAATGGCCGGGTTTCGCTGGAGGATGATGTGCAGCGTGTTGCACAGGCACGTGGCCGTCGCTGGTCACCGGATCCGAACCTGGAAGCCGGCTTCTTCTACCGCGCCGATCACTTCGCGTTTGCCCGCAAGGGCGTGCCGGCGATTACCGTTGGTGCTGGTCTGGACAAACTGGATGGTGGCGTTGCTGCTGGTCGCGCGCTGCGTGATGCCTATTTCGCCAAGTGCTACCACCAGGCCTGCGATGCGTGGACGCCGCAGTGGGACGCGCGTGGTTTGGCTGCCGATACCTTGCTGGTCTATGACATGGGTCTGGAGCTGGCCAATAGCCGGAAGTGGCCGACCTGGCAGAAGGGCGCGGAGTTCGAGGCTGCACGAGAAGCGAGTGATGCTGCTCGGCGCTGAGTGATGAGAAGGCCGGTGGACTGAGTCCGCCGGTTTTTGCTTTTTGCTTTTCGATTTTTGCTTTTCGCTTTTATGCCGTCATTCCCGCGTAGGCGGGAATCGCTCTGGCTCTTGCTGCTTGCATTGGGCGTGACAAAGGCAAGTGCAAAGGCGAGTGCAAAGGCAAAGGCATAGAGCGATTCCCGCCTGCGCGGTATTGACGGCATAAGAGCGGAGCAAAAGCCTAAGCCAAAGCCATAGCCAAAGCCATAGCCAAAGCCAAAGCCAAAGCCAAAGCCAAAGCCAAAGCCAAAGCAGCCATGGCGCTGACTTACCCAGTCTTCACTGCCGCGTACCATCCAACCAGTTCGGCCCCTTGTTCTTCAGAAAGAACACATAGACCACCAGCGACACCGCAATCACCGCCGTCACATAGATGGCAAACGTATCCACATGCCCGGTCTTCAGCGCGCCCTGGTACAGCAATGGTGCAGTACCGCCAAACAATGAGTTGGCCATCGCATAGCCAAAACCCACACCCAACGCACGCACATGCGTGGGGAACAGCTCGGCCTTCACCACCGCGTTGATCGAGGTGTAGCCCGTCAGGATCACGAAGCCGACTGCCAGCACCAGGAAAGCCATCAGCGGATCATGCTGCTGCGGCAGCTGGGTGATCATGTACCAGCTGTAGAGCACGCCGCCGACGCCGAAGAACACCAGCAAGCTCTTGCGACCAACGATGTCCGACAGCCAACCGCCGACCGGCTGCAGCAGCATCAGGAAGGTCAGTACGCCCAGGTTGATCACGGTGCCGGTCATCACGTCGTTGCCGGCGAAGGCGCTCTGGATCATCTTCGGCCCGTTCACCGAATAGGTGTAGAAGGCGACCGTGCCACCAGCGGTGATCAGGAAGCACAGCAGCAGCGCGCGCCACTGATGCACGAACAGTTCGTACATCGAACCAGACGCCTTGGCGCGGCCATCCTTCGCTGCTTCGATGGAGTCGGAGGTCAGCGATTCGTCCATGCTCCGGCGCAGCCAGAACACCACGATGGCGGCAATGCCGCCGATGCCGAAGGCGATGCGCCAGCCCCAGGCGGAAATCTCGGGTTTGTCCCACAGCAGCAACATGCCGAGCAGGGTCAGCTGCGCCAGCACGTGGCCGCCGACCAGGGTGACGTAGTGGAACGAGGACAGAAAGCCGCGCCGGCCGGGAATCGCCGCTTCGGACATATAGGTCGCACTGGTGCCGTACTCGCCGCCGGTTGCGAAGCCCTGCGCCAGCCGCGCCAGCAGCAGGATCAATGCCGCCGCGCCTCCGATCTGTGCGGCGGTCGGGGTGATCACGATCAGGAACGAGCAGGCCGCCATCACCGTCACTGACACCGTCAGGGCGCGACGGCGGCCGTAGCGGTCGGCGAAGCGGCCGAAGTACCAGGCGCCGATCGGCCGCATCAGGAAGGTGGCAGCGAAGATCGCCCACACATAGATGGTGGAGTTCTTGTCGGCGGCCGAGAAGAACTGCGACTCGAAGTACACCGCGAACACCGAGTACACATAGACGTCATACCACTCGACCAGGTTGCCGGCCGAACCTTTCAACGTATTGGAGATCGAGCGGCGCAGGGCGGCGCGGTCGGAGGCTGCAGGTGCGTTGGCGGTGGCGGTGTTCATGCAGATGCTGTCCTCGCTGGTTGGCCGATGGCCGGGCGATGCACGCGGTGCAGGCTTGGTTGTTGCCCTCAAGCTAGCGCAGACCATGTATGGATGATGTAGGTGGGCTGCCAAACGAATACAGCATGCCGTTTTTCAGACTGATCTCGGCGCTGCTGTGCCCTAGAATTCACTTTCCCCCGAATGGTGGCACCGCCTCATGTCCTCCCCCGTATCCACGCCGGCTGCTCCTCCCAGGGGTGGCCTTGTCGTTTTGGCGTTGTTCCTGGTCTACGTGGTGTGGGGGTCGACCTATCTCGGCATCCATCTGGCGCTGGAAAGCGGCCTGCCGCCGCTGACAGTGATCTCCGGCACGCGCTTCCTGCTCGCCGGCAGTCTGCTCTATGCCTTCCTGCGCTGGCGTGGCGTCGCCGCGCCGACCCGCGCGCAGTGGAAGACCGTGGCGGTGATGGGGGTGTGCCTGCTGTTCCTCGGCAATGGCATGGTGGTGCTGGCCGAGCGCGATGTGTCATCCGGTCTGGCAGCGGTGGCGGTGGCTTCGGTGCCCCTGTGGATGGCGCTGTTCTCGGCCATCCGTGGCGAGAAGGCCACGCTTGGCGAGTGGCTGGGCATCGCCATTGGTTTCGTCGGCGTGGTCTGGCTCAACGCCGGCAGCAGCCTGACCGCGACGCCTACCGGGCTGATCCTGTTGCTGATCGCGCCGCTGGGCTGGGCGTTCGGCTCCATCTGGTCGCGCGGGCGCGACCTGCCTTCGCCGTTCATGACTGCCGCCGGACAGATGCTGTGCGGTGGCGTGGTGCTGATCAGCGTCGGCCTGCTGCGGGGCGAACGCATCAGCGCGCTGCCCAACCTGCAGGGCCTGTTGTCGGTGAGCTACCTGACCGTATTCGGCTCGATCATCGCCTTCACCGCCTACGTGTGGCTGCTGCACAACGTACGCCCGGTGCTGGCCAGCAGCTATGCCTACGTCAATCCGGTGATTGCCGTGGCCTTGGGCGCGTGGATCGCGCATGAGCGTTTCAGTGTTTCCGATCTCGGCGCGATGGCGGTGATTCTGGCCGGCGTCGTGGTCATCACCCTTGCAAGGCTGCGTCGCGCATGAACAGCAACAGCGAAACCCGCAACGGCCTGTGGGCCACCACCCTGGCTTTCGTCATCTGGGGCTTGTTCCCGCTGTACTGGCACCTGCTCAAGGAGGTGCCGTCGTTCCTGATCATTGCCCACCGCATTGTCTGGAGCGCGGTGCTGCTGGTCGGTGGCCTGGGCATCATGCGCGGTTGGGGCTGGTTGACCGAGGTATGGGCAACGCCACGGCGGTTCTGGCTGTTGGGTCTGTCCAGCTTGTTGATCGCACTGAACTGGAGCCTGTACATCTGGGCGGTCAACGCCGGGCATGTGGTGGAAACCAGTCTGGGCTACTTCATCAACCCGCTGCTGAGCGTGCTGCTCGGGGTAATGGTGCTGGGCGAGCGCCTGGGCAAGCTGCAATGGCTGGCGGTAGCGCTGGCGGCGCTGGGCGTGGCCTGGTTGACCTGGCAGAGCGGGCGCCCGCCGTGGATTGCGATTGGCCTGTCCATCACCTTTGGCCTGTATGGCCTGCTGCGCAAGCTGGTGGTGGTCGATGCGGTGAGCGGGCTGGGTGTGGAAAGCCTGTTCATGGTGGCACCGGCGCTGGCTTATGTGATCTGGGCCGAGGCCGGTCATGGCGGCGGTTTCATTTCCGGTTGGGGCGTCGGCAACGATGTGCTGCTGGTGCTGGCCGGTGCGGTCAGCGCGATCCCGCTGATTGCCTTCGCCTTCGGCGTGCGGCGGGTGCCGCTGACCGTGGTCGGCCTGCTGCAGTACATCGCGCCGACCCTGCAGTTCCTGGTCGGCGTGCTGGTGTTCCGCGAGGCCTTCAATGCCAACCAGCTGGTCGGCTTCTGCCTGATCTGGGCTGGCCTTGTAGTGTTCGCGGTGGCGGGTGTGCGCAAGGCGCGCATGGCACGTGTGGCTTTGCCGAGCGCGTAAACAGTGCTCGCCGTAGCCCGGGTAAGCGCAGCGCACCCGGGGCTGTTGGCGCATAGGGTGCTGACCGCCGTATCTCCTGCCCCCGGGTGCGCTGCGCTTACCCGGGCTACGCCACTCAGCGGTTGATGACGGCTTCGATGCGGTGCCCGTCCGGGTCGATCAGAAACGCCGCGTAGTAATACGTGCCATAGTCCGGACGCAGGCCCGGTGCACCGTTGTCGTGGCCGCCGATGGCCAGCGCAGTTGTATGGAAGCGATCAACGGCAGGACGATCCGGCGCGGCGAAGGCCAGATGAAAGCCCGCACTTGCAGGGTTGGCGTCATCGCGCAGCTTCAGGCAGAACAGATCCTCGTCATCGACCAGACCATAGCCGATGGCGGTGTCGTCCTCGAATACACGTCGGAAGCCCAGCGCGCCCAGTGCGGCATCGTAGAACGCGCCGCTCAGGGCAAGGTCGCGGACCGGGAAGGAAACGTGGTGGAGCATTTCGAGCGACCTGCGGGTTGGCGGGGAGGTGCTGACGTTAGCGGCTCTGCATCGATGTGTCTGCCGCTGATTGGCGCACTGCGCCCTACTGGTATCACCACAAACAAGAACGGCGCCCTGGGGCGCCGTTCTCTCGCGATCAGCAGCGGCTTACTTGGCCGTGTTGCTGTCCTTGTTCTTCATCATCGCGTCGCGGTTGGCCTTGAACGGGTTGCCTTCGTACCAGTTCGGCCACGCGTCACCGCCGGCCAGCTGCTGGCCAACGCCGTACAACAGCTCCAGGTCTTCGACGATGCCGTCGAGCTTCCAGGTGGCCGGATCGTACTCGTCCTTCGGGCCGTGGTAGCGATCCTTGCCATAGGCTTCGGCTGCACGCTTGCCAGCCTCGACGCCGCCGTCGATCAGGTCTTCGCCGCCATCGGCATACAACGCAGGCACGCCGGCCTTGGCGAAGTTGAAGTGATCGGAGCGGAAGTAGAAGCCGCTCTGCACCGAGCTCTCCGCATGCAGGGTACGGCCTTGCTTGGCGGCCAGCGGCTTGAGCAGGTCTTCCAGCTCGGAGCTGCCAAAGCCCGTCACGGTGAGGTCACGTGCACGACCATTGACCGACATCGCATCGATGTTGATCACGCCGGCAATCTTGTCCAGCGGGAAGGTCGGGTGGTTCACGTAGTACTGCGAACCGAGCAGGCCGGATTCTTCCAGCGTCACCGCCAGGAACACCACCGAGCGTTCCGGCGGGGTCTGCTGGTGGGCAAGTGCATCAGCCACTTCAAGAATGCCGGCCACGCCGGTCGCGTTGTCTACCGCACCGTTGTAGATGTTGTCGCCTTCCTCGCCCTCGTGCTTGCCCAGATGATCCCAGTGCGCCATGTACAGCACGGCTTCGTCGGCACGCTTGCTGCCCGGCAGTACGCCGACCACGTTGCGCGACTTCTTCTGCGCGATGGTGCTCTTCAGGTCCAGCGACAGGCTGGCATTCAACGGTGCCGGCTTGAAGCTGCGCTTGCTGGCGTCCTTGTAGGCCTTGTCCAGGTCCAGCCCGGCATCGGCAAACAGCTTGCGTGCGGCCTCGGCGCTGAGCCAGCCCTGTGCCTGCAGGCGCGGCTGGCTGTCCTCGGCGGCGGGCAGATCGTACTGCGCACCGCCCCAGGAGTTCTTCACCACATCCCAGCCATAGGAGGCACCGGCGCTGTCGTGCACGATCAACGCGGCGGCGGCGCCCTTGCGTGCGGCTTCCTCGAACTTGTAGGTCCAGCGCCCGTAATAGGTCATGCGCTTGCCATCGAACAACTTGGCGTCGTCGGTGTGGAAGCCCGGGTCGTTGACGAACATCACCACCGTCTTGCCCTTCCAATCCTGGCCGGTGTAGTCGTTCCAGTTCTGCTCGGGTGCATCCACGCCGTAACCGACGAAGACCAGATCGCTTTTGTCGATCTTGATTTCCGGCTGGCCGCTGCGGGTGCCGATCACCATGTCGGTGCCGAACACCAGGTCACGGCTGGCTTGGCCCTGCTGGATCTTCAGCACGGTAGCCGGGTTGGCCGTGGTTTCGGTCATCGGCACTTCCTGGAACCAGCTGTCGCCGTTACCCGGCTGCAGACCGATGCGCTGCATCTGGTCGCGGATGTAGTTGACCGTCAGTTCTTCGCCATTGCTGCCGGGGGCGCGGCCTTCGAATTCATCCGAGGCCAGGGTCTTCACCAGTTCGCCGAAGTCGGCAGCATTGATGCCACCGGCAAAGGTGTGGGCCGGTGCCGGTGCAGGGGCGGGCGCGGAGGCCGCCGGTGCCGGTGCCTCCTGCTTGCAGGCGGCCAGTGCCGCGGTCGCGGCCAGGCACAACAACAGTTTGCGTTGCATGAGAACTCCGGGTTGCAAGATCGAACCCGGATTCTAGGCAGGATTGGCCTGCAATGCGCGTTCAGCGTGGCGCGGTTTCACTGTCGAAACGCTGTGGCGTGGCACCGGTCACAGGACCGATCTTGGCCGAGTCGTGCACCAGCAGCACGACCTCGCGCTCGAACACCAGCGGGCCTTCAACCACGGCGTTCGGGCCGATCACGATCCGCGGCTTGCGCGGTGCGGTCAGCGAGATGCCAAACGAGGGACGGTTGACCTTGATGCCGCCTTTGACAACTGAATCGATGCCAACGGTGATGTCGCCGTTGACGGTCTCGATATCGCCACCCAGCTGCGCGGCGACCAGGCCGATGCTGCCGTTGACGGTTTCAATATTGCCGCCGATGCGGCTGCCACGATCAACGTAGATGCCGCCGTTCACTGTATCCAGGCCGTGGGTCAGCACCAGGTTGCGGCCGCCACGGATCGCGCCATTGACGGTTTCGATGCTGTGCGCCTGCACATTGTCTTCGGTGCGTACGCTGCCGTTCACGGTCTCGACGCTGTTGGCCTGCACACCTGAAGCCAGCTGGATGCTGCCATTGACGGTTTCCAGATCGCCGTAGGTGGTGCCGGCCTGGGTCTGGATGCTGCCATTGACCTTGCTGATGTCGTCGGCGGCCAGCGCCAGTGGGGCACTCGTGCTCAGCAGCAGAAGTAGAAATAGACGTTTCATGAGATCTCCACTGTGGAAATGCCGATGGACTGGGTGGCATGGCATCACGCTTGGGTACAATCCGCATCTGCCTGAAGTCACTGGAACCTCTTTGCGCCAGCCCAGTCACCAGCCTCGTTCCCGACGACCTGCGGCCCTGCCGCCATGGCGCGGTGCCTGCCTGCTGATGCTGGGCGTGTTGCTGGCCGGTCCATTATCAGCGCAGAACAGTTCGCGCGACACTGAAAAGAAGCTGCAGCAGCTGCGCGGCGAGATCAAAGATGTCGCCCAGGAACGGCGCCAGCTGGAAGGACAACGCGGTGAAGCCAGCCAGCGCCTGCGCGAGGCCGACCAGAAGGTTGCCCGCAGCGGCCGTGCGGTAGCCGAGGCCGAAGCTGCGGTGCAGCGTGAGCAGCAGTCGTTGGTAGCCCTGCAGCAACGCCGGACCACGTTGGAAAGTGGCCTGGCCCAGCAACGCCAGCAGCTGGCAACCCTGTTGCGCGGTGCTTACCAGCTGGGTAATCACGCGCCCTTGAAGCTGCTGTTGTCGCAGGACAGCGTGGCTGATGCCAATCGCGAACTGGCCTACCACCGCTATCTGCAGCGCGAGCGGGCCAAGGCAATCACCGGCCTGACCACCGACCTGCAGGCGCTGACCAGCACTGAGCAGCAGATCCTGGCGCGCAGCAAGGAGCTGGAACAGGCCCGCGAGCAGCAACGCCAGCAGGCTACCGCGCTGGCCCAGGACCGTCGCCAGCGCGCCAGCGTGCTGAGCGAGCTGGATACCCGCTATCAGGATCGCAGCGAACGCGAAAAGGCCTTGGGCAAGGACGCACGCGCACTGGAGCAGGTGCTGGCCAGTCTGCGCGCAGCCGCTGCTCGCGCCGAAGCCGAGCGCCGCGCGGCCGCCCGTCGTGCCGCCGAACAGGCGCGGCAGGCCGCCGCTGCCAACAACGGCTCCACTCGCGGCCCGGCCCGGGCCACACCGGGCAAGGTGCCGCCGCGGGTGGTCGCCAATGCGCCGGCACCGCGGGTTGGTGGCTTGGGTTGGCCGTTGTCGGGCAACCTGCTGGCCCGTTACGGCGGTCGCTTGCCGGATGGCCGCAACAGCGCCGGCGTGCTGATCGGTGCGCCGGCAGGCAGTACCGTCACCGCCGTTGCCGACGGTACGGTGGTGTTCTCCGACTGGATGACCGGCTACGGCATGATCCTGATCGTCGATCACGGCAACGGCTATATGAGCCTGTACGCGCACAACGACGCCTTGTTGAAGGATGCCGGTGCCAGCATCAAACGTGGCGATGCGGTGGCCAAGGTTGGCAACTCCGGGGGCCAGGGCGTTACCGCCCTCTACTTTGAACTGCGCCGCAACGGCCAGCCGGTAGATCCCTCGACCTGGTTGCAGCGGCAGTAACGCCCGCTGAGCGCTGGCGCAGCGGGCTGCGCTGGTTCAACAAGAATTTAGCTGGGCTTCGCGCATAATCGGGTTCAGCGCGGTTATTGCGCATCCGTTTTCTCATGGAGTGGTTCATGCGTGTAGCCCGTCTTGCTGCTGCCCTGCTGTTGGCCCTGTCACCGGCGGTTGCATTGGCCCAGAGCGCCCCGGACAAGGTGTCCAAGGCGGACGATCCCGACGCCAAGGAATCGGTCACCTCACGCGTACCGCTGGACGAGATCCGCCGCTTCGTCGGCGTCTACAACGCCGTGCGTGCGGCCTATGTGGACCCGGTGGATGACAAGAAGCTGATGCAGTCGGCGGTACGCGGCCTGCTGCTGGAGCTGGACCCGCACAGCACCTATTTCGACAAGGAAGATGCCGAGGCCTTCGACGAGCAGACCAACGGTGCCTATGAAGGCATCGGTGTGGAGGTACTGCAGCAGGACAACACCTTGAAGGTGGTGTCGCCGATCGACGATACCCCGGCCGCGCGTGCTGGGCTGAAGGCTGGCGACCTTATTGTGGCCATCGATGGCACCCCGATCAATGCCATCGATGCCAGCGAGCCGCTGCGTGGCAAGGCCGGCAGCAGCGTGGTGCTGACCATCGCCCGCGGCGAGCAGAAGCCCTTCGATGTCACCGTGACGCGCGAGACCATCCGCGTTACCAGCGTGCGCAGCAAGATGCTGGAACCGGGCTACGGTTATATCCGCATCAGCACCTTCCAGGCCGATACCGGCGCTGACTTCCAGAAGCAGTTGAACCAGCTGCAGGCACAGGCGGGCGGCAAGTTGAAGGGCTTGGTGCTGGACCTGCGCAGCAATCCGGGCGGTCTACTCACTGCTGCCGTGCAGGTGGCTGATGATCTGTTGGAGAGGGGCGGCATCGTCAGTACCCGTGGCCGCATCTCGATCAGCGATGCCAAGTTCGACGCCACCCCGGGCGACCTGCTCAAGGGCGCACCGATGGTGGTATTGGCTGATGCTGGCTCGGCTAGTGCCTCTGAAGTGCTGGCCGGTGCCTTGCGTGACAACGGCCGCGCGCGCGTGGTCGGCAGCCGCACCTTCGGCAAGGGCTCGGTGCAGACCGTGCTGCCACTGGACAACGGCGACTCGGTCAAGCTGACCACCGCCCGTTACTACACGCCCAGTGGTCGCTCGATCCAGGCCACCGGCATCCTGCCGGATGTGGAACTGGCGCCGGATCCTGCCGATGCGGTCAACGACCTGCCGGCCAGCCTGAGCGACTACAGCGAGGCCAAGCTGCCCGGCCATCTGCGTGGTGATGACGAAGCGGTGGGCAGCAAGGCCGGTGTGGTATTGCCGGGCGATGCCCCGATCCAGTCGGCGCTGCAGGAACTCAAGCACCCCGGCTCGGTAGCGGCAGCGCAGGCGGCAGCGGCAAAGGCCAAACCAAAGCCCGCCAGCGCCGAAGCAAAACCGGCAGCACCGGCCGAGGTTGCAAAGCCAGCAACCGCAGCTCCAGAAGCCAAGCCCGCCGCCGCAGAAAAGCCCCTGTAGTGCCGAGCCATGCTCGGCAGGGGCGTCACCGGTAAGGCCTCAGCCGAACATGTAGCGCCGAGCCATGCTCGGCAGGGGGCTTGCCGGGCAATGTCGGCGTCCTTGTGGGAGCGGCGTCAACCGCGAAGCCGACATCAATGAAATTGCAGGCAAGCCGGTGATCTGATGGGTCACCGGCTTCGCGGCTGACGCCGCTCCTACAAAAAACGAGGGGCTAGAAGCCTTTGCGTTTGCGCAGCCGTCTTGCAATCGCGGCCCGCACATACAGCCCATAAGCGACGCCAGACAAAAAGCCGGCCACATGCGCCGACCAGGCCACCATGCCGAAGCTGGGGCCGATATAGGCGAACACCACCTGCAACGCCGCCCACACGCCGATCAGCAGGAACGCCGGCGCACGCACGAACTCCAGGAACAAACCCAGTGGCAGCACCACACCCAGCTTGGCGCGTGGAAACAGGGTCAGATAGGTACCCATCAGCGCCGACACCGCGCCGCTGGCACCAATGATGGTGCGCTCGGGCGAGCCGATCACGTACAGCGCAGCGAGGTTGGCGATGGCGCCGCCGAACAGGAACAGCAGCAGCAGGCGCCACGGCCCCAGCACCCGCTCGGCGGGCAGGCCGAAGATCAGCAGGAACACCAGGTTGCCCAGCAGGTGCGACCAGTCGGCATGCAGGAACAGCGCGGTGAACAGCCTTAATACGCTGCCGTCGCGCAATGCCGCCCACCAGTCATGGCCGCTGCCCAGGCCGGTGGCCAGCGCGCCCCAGTCCAGCCACAGCGAACGTCGCGCCTCATCTGGCCTTGAGATTGACCAGAGGAAGGCGGCCAGCAAGGTCAGGCACAGCAAGGGCACCGCCCAGCGCAGGCCTGACTTATTTCTGGAAGGAATGGAGACGAACATGAGTCTGGAAGCCTAACCCGGCATCGACCGGGAAGGGCTGGGAATATGTCTTACGTCGTTATTGTTTAGTTAACCAGCGTGGGTGATACTGCATACGGCGTCGTATGTCGGGAGGGGACTCCGGCGCACTGTCAAGTAGCTTGCTACTTGGGAGTGCAGGCGCAAAACGACCATTACCGTTTACGGAGAGAGCTTCCACTATGACCGCTTCTGCTATTGCTCGCGTAACTGCCCTTGCCGTCGGTATTGCCGGCGCCCTGGCTTTCAGCCACGCCGATGCTGCTGCCTTCCAGCTGAAGGAAAACAGCGCCAAGGGCCTCGGCCGCGCTTTTGCCGGTTCCGGCAGCGCCAAGGGAGATGCATCCATCATCGCCGTCAACCCGGCCGGCATGCGCCAGCTGGACGGCATGCAGGTCCAAGGCGACCTGAGTGCCATCAGCTTCTCGGCTGAATTCAAGGGCAGTGGCCGCACCCCGGTAGGTACCCCGCAGACCGGCGGCGACGGCGGCGATGCAGGCATGATCGCGCCGGTCCCGGCTGCCTATTTCCATATGCCGATCGGTGAGCAGGCTCACTTCGGCGTGTCGCTGACCGCGCCGTTCGGTTTCAAGACCGAATACGACAAGGGCTGGGTCGGCCGTTACAGCGGCTTGAAGACCGATCTGAAGGCTGTCGATCTGGGCTTTGCAGCGTCCTATGACGTCAACCCGTATGTGTCCTTTGGCGCTTCGGTGTTCGTTGAGCACCTGACCATCGAACTGAGCAACAACATCGACTTCGGCACCGCGCTGGCTCAGTCGCGTGTGCCGGGCTTTGCACCAGGCAATGCCGACGGCAAGCTGACCGTGGAAGGCGACAACAATGCAGTGGGTTGGACCGTTGGTGGCTTGTTCAGCCCCGATGAGAACACCCATATCGGTATCAGCTATCGTTCCAAGGTCGAGCACAAGGTCACCGGCGGCAAGGCTACGTTCGACGTACCGCCCAACGCCGCTGCGATTCTGGCAGTAGCCCAGCCGGGCCGCTTCACCAGCACCTCGGGCAAGGCCACGCTGACCCTGCCGGCTTCGGCCACCTTGAGCGTGACCCACAACGTCAACGACCGCTGGACCGTGATGGGTGATGTCACCCGCACTGCCTGGTCGACCGCGTTCGACCAGGTCACCATCGACTACGCTTCGGCGCAGCCGGACTCGGTGCTGGAGTTCGGTTACCGCGACACGACCTTCGTCTCGCTGGGTACCGACTTCAAGTTGAGCGACACCGTCACCCTGCGCGGTGGTATCGCACTGGACCAGACCCCGACCACGAATGCGCATCGCGATGTGCGCGTGCCGGATACCAGCCGTAAGTGGCTGTCGCTGGGCGTGGGTTGGACCCCGTCGGAAAACATCGAGTACAACTTCGGCTACACCCACCTGTTCACCAGCGATCCGGACGTGAAGATCGCCGGTACCACCAACAACCAGGGCAACTCGCTGACCGGTAAGTACAAGGTCCGCGGCGACGTCTTGGCTGCCTCGATCAACTACAAGTTCTGATCGAAGCGTAGCTGATGCATGCAGAAAGCCCCGCGCAAGCGGGGCTTTTTGTTTGTGTGTTGCCTTGTGGGAGCGGCGTGAGCCGCGAAGCTGGCGTCATCGAAACTACCTGCGGATCTGCAATCTGGCCGAGCATCTGCATCCGGGCTTATGCCGCTCCCACAGGAACCAAACGGCTGCTGCACTACTGGGAAAGCCGCTGCCGAGCATGGCTCGGCACTACGCTCCCTCCCTTTCGCGTAGCGAAGGGGAGGGTTGGGGAGGGGTAGGTTTTCGCGAGGCAAAGAAAAACCCCGCGCAAGCGGGGTTTTTCTCAATCACGACCTGGTTCGTTGAATCAATCGCCCAAGGTCAGCAGCGAGGCGTTGCCGCCGGCGGCGGTGGTGTTCACCGTCACCGTCTTCTCGGTGGCGAAGCGCAGCAGGTAGTGCGGGCCGCCGGCCTTGGGGCCGGTGCCGGACAGGCCCTGGCCGCCGAACGGCTGCACGCCGACCACCGCGCCGATCTGGTTGCGGTTGACGTAGACATTGCCGACGTTGACGCGCGCTGCAATGCGATCAACGGTTTCGTCGATGCGCGAATGCACGCCCAGGGTCAGGCCGTAGCCGGTGGCGTTGATCTGGTCGATCACCGCATCCAGCTGATCGGCCTTCCAGCGGATCACGTGCAGCACCGGTCCGAAGATTTCCTTGTGCAGCTGGTTCAGGTCCTTCAGCTCATACGCACGCGGGGCGAAGAAGGTGCCATGCGCGGCGGCTTCGGACAGCGGTGCGGCAGCGATCAGGCGCGCTTCGGCGTCCATGCGCACGGCGTGGTCCTTGAGGATCTGCAGGGCGTTGGCGTCGATCACCGGGCCGACGTCGGTGGACAGTTCACCCGGGTCGGCAACCTTCAGTTCGGCCATCGCGCCGGACAGCATGCCCATCACCTTGTCGGCGATGTCGTCCTGCACGAACAGCACGCGCGCTGCCGAGCAACGCTGGCCGGCGGAAGTGAAGGCCGAGCCGATCGCGTCCTTGACCAGTTGCTCCGGCAGTGCCGAGGAGTCGGCGATGAAGGCGTTCTGGCCGCCGGTCTCGGCGATCAGTACGCCGATGGCGGCATCACGTGCAGCCATCGCGCGGTTGATGGCGCGGGCGGTGTCGGTTGAGCCGGTGAAGGCCACGCCGGCCACGCGCGGGTCGGCGGTCAGCGCCGCACCGACGGTGGCACCGTCGCCCGGCAGGAACTGCAGCACGCCTTCCGGCACGCCTGCGTCGAGCAGCAGCTTCACTGCGTAGTAGCCGATCAGGTTGGTCTGCTCGGCCGGCTTGGCGATGACGCTGTTGCCGGCGGCCAGGGCGGCGCTTATCTGGCCCAGGAAGATCGCCAGCGGGAAGTTCCACGGGCTGATGCAGACGAAGACGCCACGGCCGTGCAGCTGCAGTTCGTTGCTTTCGCCGGTCGGGCTCGGCAGCTTCTCGGCGGTGCCGAACTGCTCGCGCGCCTGCTTGGCGTAGTAACGCAGGAAGTCGACCGCTTCGCGCACTTCGGCGACGCCGTCGGGCAGGCTCTTGCCGGCTTCCTTCACGCACAGTGCCATGAACTCGGCGATGCGGGCTTCCAGCTGGTCAGCGGCATGCTCGAGGATGGCGGCGCGGCTGGCGGCCGGGGTGCGGTTCCAGGCCGGCTGTGCGGCCACGGCATTGGCCAACGCCTTCTGCACGGTGGCGGCATCGGCAGCCTGCCAGTGACCGACGACCTGGCGGTTGTCGGCCGGGTTGACCACCGGCTGCGAAGGCGTGCCCGCGGCCACGCCCTGCACCAGCGGCGTCGCCTGCCACGGCTTGATGGCGGCGTTGAGCTGCTCGGCCAGGGCGCGCAGTTCGTTGTCGTTGGCGAGGTTGATGCCCATGGAGTTGGTCCTGTCGTGGTTCTGGCTGCGCAGCAAATCAACCGGCAGCGGGATCTTGGGGTGCGGGATGGAAGCGAACGAAGACACGGCTTCGACCGGATCGCGGATCAGGTCGTCGATCGACACGTCTTCATCGGTGATGCGGTTGACGAAGCTGGAGTTGGCGCCGTTTTCCAGCAGGCGACGCACCAGGTAGGGCAGCAGGTCTTCGTGCGAGCCCACTGGTGCGTACACGCGGCAGGGCACGTTCAAACGGTCAGCCGGAATCACCTCGGCATACAGATCGTCGCCCATGCCGTGCAGCTTCTGGTGCTCGTACACGCCGCCCTTGGCGATCTGCTTGATCGTGGCGATGGTGGCCGCATTGTGCGTGGCGAACATCGGGTAGATCGCATCAGCATGGCCGAACAGGCGCTTGGCGCAGGCGATGTAGGACACGTCGGTGTTCTGCTTGCGGGTGAACACCGGATAGGCGGGCAGGCCTTCGATCTGCGCACGCTTGATTTCCGCATCCCAGTACGCGCCCTTGACCAGGCGCACCTGCAACTTGTGGCCGATGCGGCGGGCCAGGTCGGCGAGGTAGTCGATCGTGTACGGCGTGCGCTTCTGGTAGGACTGCACGACGATGCCGAAGCCCGCCCAGCCCTTCAGCGAAGGATGGCTGACCACGCGCTCGATGATGTCCAGCGACAGTTCCAGTCGGTCGGTTTCTTCGGCGTCGACGGTGCAGCCGATGCCGTAGGACTTGGCCAGCTGCGCCAGTTCCAGCACGCCCGGGACAAGGTCATTCAATACGCGCTCGCGCTTGGCGTGCTCGTAGCGCGGATACAGCGCCGACAGCTTGATCGAGATGCCGTGCGAGGTGGTGACGTCGCCGTCGGCCTTGCCGCCACGGGCGATATTGTCGCTGCCGATGGCATGGATGGCGCGGCGGTAGTCTTCCAGGTAGCGCAGCGCGTCCTTCATGGTCAGCGCGCCTTCGCCAAGCATGTCGAAGGAGTAGCGGTAGTTGCTGTTGTCGCCCTTGTGCGAACGCGACAGCGCTTCGTCAATGGTGCGGCCCATGACGAACTGGTGGCCCATGATCTTCATCGCCTGACGCACGGCCAGGCGGATCACCGGCTCGCCAACGCGGCCGATCAGACGCTTGAACGCACCATGCACGTCGCGCTTGGTGGCATCGGCCAGGTCAACCAGGTGACCGGTCAGCATCAGGCCCCAGGTCGAGGCATTGACCAGCACCGAGTCGGACTGGCCCATGTGGCGCTTCCAGTCGGCCTCGCCCAGCTTGTCGCGGATCAGCTTGTCGGCGGTTTCCTGGTCCGGAATGCGCAGCAGGGCTTCGGCCACGCACATCAGCAGCACGCCTTCCTCGCTGCCGAGGTCGTACTGGCGCATGAAGGCTTCGATCGCGCCCTGGTTCTTGGAACGGGCACGTACGCGGCGCACCAGATCGGCGGCAGTGGCCTGTACCTGCGCCTGTTCGGCGGCCGGCAGGCGCGCCTGCTCCAGCAGTTCGCGCACGTGGCTGGCCTCGTCCTTGAGCCATGCATCGGTGATGGCCTGGCGCAGCGCGGGCGGCGCCGGTGGCAGCTCAGGCGTCAGCAGCGGCGGGGCCGGCGACGTAAGGGAGGCGACATCAGGAGAAGGTGTTGCGTTCATGCGCTCGGCCACAGTTGGATTCGGCCATTTTAATCTTCGGCGGCAGATTTCCTAGTCCCCTGCGAGCGTCTGTTTGCGGCCGGAAAGCACTGGCCTGTGGGCGCTTTCGCAATGCTTAACGAGTCAAATTAAATTGTGCCGATTCCGGCATCTAAATCGACGTCCTCGGACGATATGGGCACAGTTTTGATGTGCACTGCAGCATTGATGACGATGATGAATGGAAGCTTGCCGGGCGTGTGCGGGCAGGGCTACCATCGAACTCGATTTCCGCGGTATGGACGCGGCTGCGATGATCCAGGTGCTTCGGCAAGATTCCGATGGCTCAGGGACGCAGTTGTTACTGCACCCCCCACGGGCACTCAGTGCTCGGCAGTTCGTCCAGTTGTTTGCGGCGTTGGCAGGATTGATGGTGTTCGCGGCCGGCCTGGCTTGGCTGTCCGGGAACCTACTGGCCCCTGTCTTCGCGTTGTTGCATGGCTTGCTGGTGGCAGCTGCACTGCGCGCATGTTGGCGCAGCAGCAATCGCCAGGAAGAGATCCGGGTAGGACCGGACTGCGTGGAAGTGATTCCCGCAGCCGGAGTTTCGCCGGTATTCCGCGCACACCCGTACTGGGTGCGGGTGGTGACCGGGAAGGAACGGGTCCTGCTGGTTTCCAGCGGCAAGTGGGTGGAAGTGGGGAGTTTCCTCGCGCCCGTGGAACGTCGGGAACTTGCGGTGACACTTGAAGGCTTGCTCGCGGCCAGCAATGGCAGCAACCGATGACGTCAAGGGTCTAGGCAATGAAGCAAAGCAGCGTGTGGGGCGCGAAGTTGAAACACGGTTTGGCAGCGGCAGCGATGATGCTGTCGGCGCAGGCAGCATGGGCGCAGACCGCCGATCCCAAGGAATGGCAACTCAATATGGGCAAGGGCGTCACCCATACCTCGCGTATGGCGTGGGACGCACATATGGTGGCCTTGTGGGTATGTACCGTCATCGGCGTGCTGGTGTTCGGCGCGATGGCCTACGCGATGTTCAAGTTCCGCAGGTCCAAGGGCGCGGTGGCCAAGCAGTTCAGCCACAACACCAAGGCGGAAGTCATCTGGACCGTCATCCCCATCATCATTCTGGTAGTGATGGCCTGGCCGGCCACCGCCAAGTTGATCGCCATGTACGACACCCGCGATTCCGAGATGACGGTGAAGATCACCGGCTATCAGTGGATGTGGAAGTACGAATACCTGGGTGAAGACGTCGCCTTCACCAGCCGCCTGGACCGCAAGTCCGACGAAGTGCGGCAGAGCGGCAGCGTGCCGACCATGGCCAGCGATCCGCACTACCTGCTCGACGTGGACAACCCGCTGGTGCTGCCGGTGGATACCAAGGTCCGTTTCGTCATCACCTCCGACGACGTGATCCACGCGTGGTGGGTGCCAGCACTGGGTTGGAAGCAGGACGCCGTGCCGGGCTTCATCAACGAGCGCTGGACCAATATCGAAACCGAGGGCGTGTACCGCGGCCAATGCGCGGAGCTGTGCGGCAAGGACCATGGCTTCATGCCTATCGTGGTCAAGGCCGTGTCCAAGGACGAGTTCAAGTCCTGGCTGGCGTCACGCAAGCCGGCGCCTGCTGCACCTGCCGAGGCTGCGCCCGTACCTGCTGCCGAACCGGCACCTGCGGCTGCGCCCGAAGCAGTGCAACCCGAAGCTGCAACCGCCGCGCCTGCGGCGACCGGTGCCTGATACCACTGCGTGCCGGTGCTGCCGGCGCGATGCCTGAAAACGCATAACGAGGTGTAGTTGCAATGGCGAATACCGCAGTGGACCACTCCGATCACCACGGCCACCAACAGGGCTTCTTCGAACGCTGGTTCTTCTCCACCAACCACAAGGACATCGGCACGCTCTACCTGCTTTTCAGCTTCACGATGTTCATCATCGGTGCGGCGATGAGCGTGGTGATCCGCTTGGAGCTGGCGCAACCCGGCCTGCAGTTCGTCAAGCCCGAGTTCTTCAACCAGATGACCACCGTGCATGCACTGGTGATGATCTTCGGTGGCGTGATGCCGGCCTTCGTCGGCCTCGCCAACTGGATGATCCCGCTGCAGATCGGCGCGCCTGACATGGCACTGCCGCGCATGAACAACTGGTCGTTCTGGTTACTGCCGGTGGCCTTCGGCATGCTGCTGGTGACCTTGTTCCTGCCCGGTGGTGCGCCGGCCGGTGGCTGGACGCTGTATCCGCCGCTGTCGCTGCAGGGCGGCTACAACGTTGCCTTCAGCGTGTTCGCCATCCACGTGGCCGGTGTCAGCTCGATCATGGGCGCGATCAACATCATCGCCACCGTGCTCAATATGCGCGCACCGGGCATTGATCTACTGAAGATGCCGATCTTCTGCTGGACCTGGCTGATCACCGCCTTCCTGCTGATCGCGGTGATGCCGGTGCTGGCTGGCGCGGTGACCATGCTGCTGACCGACAAGTTCTTCGGCACCAGCTTCTTCAATGCCGCCGGTGGCGGTGACCCGGTGATGTTCCAGCACATCTTCTGGTTCTTCGGTCACCCCGAGGTCTACATCATGATCCTGCCGGCGTTCGGCGTGGTCAGCGAGATCCTGCCGACCTTCAGCCGCAAGCCGCTGTTCGGATACCAGGCGATGGTCTACGCGACTGCCGCCATCGCCTTCCTGTCGTTCATCGTGTGGGCGCACCACATGTTCACGGTGGGTATGCCGCTGGGTGGCGAGATCTACTTCATGTTCGCCACGATGCTGATCTCCATCCCCACCGGGGTGAAGGTGTTCAACTGGGTCAGCACGATGTGGGAGGGCTCGCTGACGTTTGAAACGCCGATGCTGTTCTCCATCGCCTTCGTCATCCTGTTCACCATCGGTGGTTTCTCCGGCCTGATGCTGGCCATCGTGCCGGCCGACTATCAGTACCACGACACCTATTTCGTGGTGGCGCACTTCCACTACGTGCTGGTGACCGGCGCGGTGTTGGCGTTGATCGCCGCGGTCTACTACTGGTGGCCGAAGTGGACCGGCCGCATGTACAACGAGTTCTGGGGCAAGTTCCATTTCTGGTGGACGATGGTGTTCGTCAACCTGCTGTTCTTCCCGCAGCACTTCCTAGGCCTGGCCGGCATGCCGCGACGCATCCCGGACTACAACCCGGTGTTCGCCGACTGGAACCTGATCAGCTCGATCGGCGCATTCGGCATGTTCGCCACGCCGTTCATGATGGCGGCGATCCTGCTGTCCTCGCTGCGTAACGGCAAGCGTGCCGAAGCGCGTGCCTGGGAAAGCGCCAAGGGCCTGGAGTGGACCATTCCGTCGCCGGCGCCCGCGCATACCTTTACCGTGCCGCCGGTGATCAAGCCGGGCGATCTGGCGCATGACGACGTGACCCATTGAGGAATCCTGCGATGAGCAGCAACGAGCAATGGCAGGCTGAGGAACTGGAACTGCGCCGGCGTCGTTCGCGGCGCACCGCGCTGGTGGTCGGCCTGATCGCGGTCGCGGTCTACGTCGGCTTCATCCTGTCCGGGGTGCTGGCGAGTTGACCACGCCAACGCCCGCACCCAAGCCCAATGCCGGCCTTGGCCGGCTGATCGGCGTGGCGTTCGCGGTGTTCGTGCTGACCTTTTCGCTGGTGCCACTGTACCGCATCGCCTGCGAAAAAGTATTCGGCGTGCGCCTGGAGCGCGGCGCGACCACGCATGAAGCCAATGCACATGCGACCACCGGCAAGCGCACCGTGCGGGTGGAGTTCGATGGCGGCGTCAATTCCAAGCTGCCGTGGGCATTCCATCCGGAAAAGCTGACGATGGACGTGGTGCCGGGTGAGTTGAATGAAGCCCTGTACTTCGCCCGCAATGACAGCGACCGCGCGATGGTTGGCAGCGCGGTGCCGTCGGTGGCACCGGCGCGCGCCTCGGGCTATTTCAACAAGACCGAATGTTTCTGCTTCACCGCGCAGACCCTGCAAGCTGGTGAGAAACGCGACATGCCGGTACGTTTCATCGTCGACCCGGACCTGCCGGCCGACGTCAACACGATCACCTTGTCCTACACCTTCTACAAGAATGATGCGCTGACCGAACAGCTGGCCCCGGCAACCGCCGCGGCCGCTGCGCATGCAGCTCCCTGATCACGGACCCGGAAGCAACGCCATGGCCCATAACACCCCTGATCCCAACGTCTACTTCGTGCCAAGCAGCAGCAAATGGCCGTTTGTAGGATCGATCGCGATGCTGGTGATGATGGTCGGGGTAGCCAGTTGGCTCAACGACGCCAGCTGGGGCCGCGCGGCCTTTTTCATCGGTGTGGCGATGATGGTGTTCACCCTGTTCCTGTGGTTCGGTGACGTCATCCGCGAATCCGAGGGCGGCAACTACAACCGCCAGGTGGATGGTTCGTTCCGGATGGGGATGATCTGGTTCATCTTCTCCGAGGTGATGTTCTTCGCTGCTTTCTTCGGTGCGCTGTTCTACACCCGCAACATGGGCCTGCCCTGGCTCGGTGGTGAAGGCCATGGCGTACTCACCAACGAATACCTGTGGGATGGCTACTCGGCAGCGTGGCCGACCAATGGTCCGGCCGATATCGGCGGCGCCTTCCAGACCATTCCGGCCTGGGGCCTGCCACTGCTCAATACGCTGATCCTGTTGACCTCGGGCGTGACCCTGACCATTGCCCATCACGCGCTGAAGGCCGGCAACCGCAAGCAGCTGCTGATCTGGCTGGGCGCCACGGTGCTGCTGGGCTGCGTGTTCCTGTTCTTCCAGGCCGAGGAATACATCCACGCCTACAAGGAATTGAACCTCACGTTGGGATCGGGCATCTACGGTTCCACCTTCTTCATGCTGACCGGCTTCCACGGCGCGCACGTGCTGCTGGGCACCATCATGCTGATCGTGATGTGGTTCCGCGCAGCCAAGGGCCACTTCACCCGTGACAACCACTTTGGTTTTGAAGCGGCCGCGTGGTACTGGCACTTCGTCGACGTGGTGTGGCTGATGCTGTTCCTGTTTGTCTATGTGCTGTAACAAGTACCGGCAGCCGCGCTGCAATGCAGTGCGGCTGCTGCGATGTTCAACCGCCCACACCGTGCGGCTTGATCCAGCCCATGTAGATGCTCAGGGCAACCAGCAGGATCAGCACCACTGACAGCGCGATACGTCGCGTCAACGCATTGACCGTCCGTTTGGTCTGGCCGCGATCGATCATCAGGTAATAGAGGCCGGCACCAAGATTCCAGACGATGACGATCAAGAACGCGATTACCAGCAAGGTCTTCAACGAATCATTCATGCGTGGCTCGAAGGGTGGAAGGGCAGTGCTATATCACCCGCTTGGCGGCAGCTTGTCATGACGCGACAGCACACGGCCATCTTCGGCTGGGCAATGGCGGTGCTGGTGGCCGTGTTGTTCTGCGCGCTGGGTGCCTGGCAGCTGCAGCGCATGCAACAGAAAGAGTCCCTGCTTGCGCAGTTGCCGCCGACCCGCGCGGCCGCCGTGTCGCTTGCCGAGGCCGCATCCACGCCGGGCTCCCTGCATTGGATAGACGACCAGCTGCAGTTCCTGCCCGGTAGTGTGCTGCTGGACAACCAGCTGCGCGAAGGCAGAGCGGGCATCAAGGTCTACCAGCCTGCGCGCGCCGCCAACGGTGTGGTGGTGCTGGTCGACCTTGGTTGGCTGCCGTTGCCTGCCGACCGCAGCTTGCCGCTGATCCGCGCGGAGCAGGGCACACAGGCGCTGCAGGGCCTGTGGGCGCCTGCGCCGGCAACCGGCATCGCCTTGGGGCCGGCATTGACGGCGGCCACGCAACCGCAGACCTGGTTGGCGACGCGGATGGATCTGCCTGCCATTGCCGCGCAGCTCGGGCTGGGCAGCGCTGAGTTGGCGCCGAAGGTGCTGCGATTGGATCCGGCGTTGCCGCTGGGCTATGTGCGTGACCTCGACCTGCTGCCGAATACTTTGCCGCCTTCGCGGCATCTTGGTTATGCAGTGCAATGGTTCGCGATGGCCTTGGCGGTGTTGGTGATTGCGCTGGTCTTGCAGTTCAAGAAGCGCAGGAAGTTGGGGGTTGGGAATGGGGTGTAGGTTGGAGCTGGTTGGAAGCCAAAGCCAAAGCCAAAGCCAAAGCACCCCTCCCCAACCCTCCCCTGCGCTGCGCGCAAGGGAGGGGGCAGAGTGCTGCGCCGTCGCTTTGAGCCTTGCTCCTGCCTTTGCCGTTGAATTTCCCCCTCCCTTTCACCGAAGGTGAAGGGGAGGGCCGGGGAGGGGTGTTTTTGCTCCAGCCTTTGCTTTAGTTCCAGCTTTTGCTCCAGCTTTCGCACCCAGCCACTCCCCATAGCCAGCTCGAAAAGAACCCAGCCATGAACGCACTCACCCCCGATCAGCTCATCACCCGCAACCGCGGCCGCCGGGTATTGCTGCTGATCTTCGCCATGTTCTTCGGTTCGATGGCGTTGGCTGGCATCCTGCGCTTCTCCGGGTGGACGCCGCAGATCAATCGCCATCACGGTGAACTGCTGCAGCCGGCATTGGACCTGCGCAGCGAGCAGCTGCACCTGGCCAACGGGCAGGCCTACGACTGGAACCCTGGCGAGCGCCACTGGCGCATCCTGCTGGCACCGGCGGCTGACTGCGCACCGGCCTGCGTCACTTTGTCGCAGCAGTTGGACAAGGTGTGGCAGTTGTTCGGCCATAACGCGGATAATGTCGAGATATTGTGGCTGGGTACGCCGCCTGAGCAGGTGGCTGCGACGCCGGCACTGAAGGTGCTGCAGCCCCAGCCTGCGTTCCGGGGCAAGCTGCCGGGGGTTGATGACCCGGCCGGTATCCCGGTGTATGTGATTGATCCCAATGGCTTTGTGGTATTCCGTTATGCGCCGGGTTTTGAACCGGGTGGACTGCGGGCTGATCTATCCAAGCTGTTGAAACTGATGTGAGTTCCGTTCGATGAATGCCACTGCGCGTCCGGCGCTGTACCGCAATTTCCACCGACTGGCGTGGTTCGCACTGATCATGACGGCGAGCACGATCATGTTTGGTTCGTTCGTACGCCTGTCCGATGCCGGCCTGAGCTGCCCCGATTGGCCTACCTGCTATGGCCGCGTCACCTGGCCGCAGACACAGATGGAAGCTGCCCAGCACGTGGCCAGCGAGATCCGTCCGCTGGAAACCCATAAGGCCTGGCGCGAGCAGGTGCACCGTTTCCTGGCCGGCCTGCTCGGCGTCGAAGTGCTGACCCTGGCATTGCTGGCGGCACGTCGGCGCAAGCGCGGCATCGCCCAGATAGTTACCGCCTCGGCGCTGGTGGCTCTGGCGATCCCCTTGTATATGCGCGGCGAACACGTCGCCGCGAGTGTGCTGGCCATCGGCGGTGAAGCGATCCTGCTGCTGGCGGCGCTGCGCTGGTCCAACATCGATCTGGCGCGCGCTGCGGTGCTGACGCTGATGGTGGTGATCTTCCAGGCCCTGCTCGGTATGTGGACGGTGACCTGGCTACTCAAACCCATCGTGGTGATGGGCCACCTGCTCGGCGGCATGCTGATGTTCGGCATGCTGGTGTGGATGGCGTGGAAGGCCACGCACCTGCCGATCACCCTGGCGGAGGCACCTCGCCTGCGCTGGTGGCTGCGCGGTGCGGTGGCACTGGTGGTGCTGCAGATCGCGCTTGGCGGCTGGGTCAGCGCCAACTATGCAGCGCTGGCCTGCGGCGGCGGCAGTGTGTCCCTGGACAACTTCCCGCGCTGTGTCAGCCAGTGGTGGCCGCAGCAGAACTACACGGAAGGCTTCACCCTGTGGCGTGGCATCGGTGTGGATTACGAAGGTGGCGTGCTGGATGGTGCCTCGCGTATCGCCATCCAGATGGCACACAGGATGTTCGCCGTACTGGTGGCGTTGTATCTGCTGGTGTTGTCGGTACGCATGTTCCGCCTGCCGGGCATGCGTGGTTGGGCAAGCGCCGTGATCGTGCTGTTGCTGTTGCAGGTCACCCTGGGCGTGCTCAACGTCAAGCTGGCATTGCCGCTGGCCGTGGCGGTGATGCACAGCGGCGGTGCGGTTGCCTTGTTGTTTGTATTGGTCACGCTGCTGGCGCGGCTGCGCGCCCCGGAGTGAATGATGCGTACAACATGGCGTGATTACTGGGACCTGACCAAGCCGAAGGTGGTGGCACTGATTGTGTTCACCGCCTTGGTCGGCATGTGCCTGGCCATTCCGGGCCTGCCCACCACCGCACAGGTGGTGACCGGTCTGCTCGGCTTCCTTGGCATCTGGCTGTCGGCCTCGGCCGCGGCAGCGATCAACCAACTGCTGGATGCGCGCATCGACGCGCAGATGGCACGCACCTCATGGCGGCCATTGGTGGTCGGCAAGGTCTCGCCGCGGCAGGTGCTGGTGTTTGCCGGCGCGCTGACCGCGCTGTCGATGACCATCCTGGTGCTGTGGGTGAACGTGATCACCGCGGTGCTGACCTTCGCCTCGCTGATCGGCTATGCGGTGATCTACACCGTCTACCTGAAGCGGGCGACCTCGCAGAACATCGTCATCGGCGGCCTGGCTGGCGCGACGCCGCCGCTGCTGGGCTGGGCGGCGATCACCGGCATGCAGGGCAGCTCGGATTGGGCCTACGCCTCGTTGCTGGTGCTGATCATCTTCATCTGGACCCCGCCGCATTTCTGGGCGCTGGCGATCTTCCGCCGCGTCGATTACGCCAAGGCCGAGATTCCGATGCTGCCGGTGACCCACGGCGTGCCGCATACCCGCAAGCAGATCCTGGCGTACTCGGTGGTGCTGGCGGTGGTGACGCTGCTGCCGGTGGCCATCGACATGAGCGGCATGTTCTACCTGGGCGGGGCAACGGTGTTGAACATCGTGTTCCTCTGGTACGCATGGAAGATGCAGAACCCGCCGGACGAGATGTTCAACATGAAGATGTTCGGCTATTCCATCGTGTACCTGATGGCGTTGTTCGCCTTCCTGCTGATCGACCACTGGCTGCTGCCCTGGTTGTGATCCAGCAATGAAAAGGCCGGCAAATGCCGGCCTTTTCTTTTGTAGGAGCGGCGTAAGCCGCGAAGCTGATGGTCGTTCCGGCTGCGGCAGGAACTGCAATCACGGAATGTTTGATTGCAGTGTGCATGCGCATCGGATGTATTGGTGGCTTCGCGGCTTACGCCGCTCCTACAACAATCAAGAGCCTGCAATGTTGGCGTTCTGCTTCGCATACCGCTGCGCCACCATCGAGCAGACGATCAGCTGGATCTGGTGGTAGATCATGATCGGCAACACGATCGCGCCGAGGCTGCCGCCGGCAAACAACACCTTGGCGATCGGTACACCGGTGGCCAGGCTCTTCTTGGAACCGCAGAACATGATGGTGATCTGGTCGGCGCGGTTGAAGCCCAGCCGCCGTGCCAGCCAGGTGATGCCGGGCATGGCGATGGCCAACAACACAATCGCAACCAGCGCAGCAGCCAGCAAGGACAGCGGCGGAGTCTTGCTCCACAGGCCTTCGCTGACCGATTCGCCAAAGGCGGCGTAGACCACCAGCAGCACCGTGCCCTGGTCGGTGTAACGCAGCAGGCCGCGGCGCTTCTCGATCCAGCCACCAATCCACGGCCGCAGCAGATGGCCGAGCACGAATGGCACCAGCAGCTGCAGCATGATCGCACCCACCGCATGCAGTGGGTTGGCCATGCCGCCCTGCGAGCCGGCGAGTATGGTCATCAGCAATGGGGTCAGGAACACGCCGAGAATGCTGGACAGCGAAGCCGCACACACCGCTGCAGGCACATTGCCGCCGGCGATCGAGGTGAAGGCAATCGAGGACTGCACGGTCGAGGGCAGGGCGCACAGGAACAGCACGCCGATGTAGAGCTCGGGCGTCAGCGCCCAGCCGGCCAGCGGCTTCATCGCCAATCCCAGCAATGGGAACAGTACGAAGGTACAGACCAGGATGGTGATATGCAGACGCCAATGCAGCAGCCCTGCGACGATGGATTCGCGAGGCAGACGCGCGCCATGCAGGAAGAACAGCGCGGCGATGGCGATGTCGGTGAAGTGGTCGAAGCCCCTGGCTGCACTGCCAGTGAGCGGCAGCACGCTGGCCAGGACGACAGTGGCGAGCAGGGCGAGGGTGAAGTTGTCCGGTCGCAGTCGCGACCACCAGCGGGTCATGTCGGCAATGCCTCCTGATCAGGGTATGGGTGGGTCCAACGCAGCGCGTGCAGCGGGCTCGAGTGAAGTCATGCCAGCGTCACGGCCGAACTTGAGTGCCTCATCCACCGACGCGCCATTGATGCGTGCCTCGATCAACGACAGCAGTGCACCAGCGCGGTTGGAGGAGGCGCAATGCAGCAGGGTCTTGCCGCCGTCCTGCTTGAGCACACGGTCCAGCGTGCGCGCGTTGGTTACGGTGATGTCGCCGGCACCGGCGATGGGCAGGCGCACATAGCGCAGGCCGAGTTGTTCGGCCAAGGCGGCCTCGTCGTAGCCGCGATCTTCATCGGCGCGGCGCAGATCAATGACGGTGGTGACGCCATTGGCAGCCGCTTCGCGCAGCTGTTGCGCGCTGGGCTGGCCGGCGGTGATCAGATCGGGACGCGGCTGACGCAGTGTTGCATCGCCAGCGAAGGCGTTGGCGGCGAGCAGCAGTGAGAGGAGCAGTGACAGGCGATAGATGTACATGCAGTGCTCCGTTGCAGATGTCAGAGACGCAGGCTGGCGCGGGCCTTGAGCAGCTCGCGCAGTTCGTATTTGTCGGTGTCGTCCAGGCCTTGCTGGCGTTGTTTGGCTTGCAGTTCGTCCAGACGCTGGGTCAGCAGTTGCTTCTCCAGCTGCAGCACCGCGTCCTGTAGCTCCTGCGCCCACATCGCTTCATCGCCGGGCAGTGCCTGTGCGGCCAGCTTGTGCAACGCGGCCTGTTCTTCGCGCTCGTTGAAGTGTTCGAGCAGGGCGCCGGTGCTGATATCGGGGCGCTGCTGCACCAGGTTCAACAACTCGACCAGCAGTTCGATGCCGGGCAGGCGCAGGCCACCGATGGCGTGGTGGCCTTCCAGGCTCATCGCCAGCGAGGGCTGCTGCAGCAGGATGGCGATGGCCGCGCGCACCAGGCTGCGCTTCTGCGCAGGCACGGCGTTGTTGCGCATCGGTGGCCGCGCTGCGGGTGCAGGGGTTGTCGCGGTGCTGCCGATACCGGTCAGGCGCGCCAGTTCCTGCTTCATCAGGTCGCCGAAGGCACCATCGGGGATCTGCGCCAGCATTGGCTTCGCCCGTTCGGCCAGGCGCGCCTTGCCGTCAAGTGTGCCCAGATTGATCTCGCGGCTGAGTTCGTCGAAGAAGAACTGCGACAGCGGCGTGCCCTGCTTGAGCCGCGCATCGAAGGCGTCGGCGCCTTCCTTGCGCACGATGGTGTCCGGGTCCTCACCATCGGGCAGGAACAGGAAGAAGGCCTGGCGGCCGTCCTTCATGCGCGGCAGCACCGACTCCAGTGCGCGCCAACCTGCACGGCGGCCGGCGGCATCACCGTCGAAGCAGAAGTACACATCCGGCGCATTGCGGAACAGCAGCTCGGCATGGTCGGGCGTGGTCGCCGTGCCCAGCGTCGCCACTGCCTGGGTGACGCCGAACTGGAACAGGCTGACCACGTCCATATAGCCTTCAACCACGATCAGGCGTTCGATCTTCTGGTTGGCCTGACGCACCTGCCACAGGCCGTACAGTTCGCGGCCCTTGTGGAACAGCGCGGTTTCCGGCGAGTTGAGGTATTTGGGGCCGGCGTCCCTGCCGTCATCAGGGGCGGCCATGACGCGGCCGCCGAAGGCGATGACCCGGCCACGGCGATCGAAGATCGGGAACATCACCCGGTCGCGGAACTTGTCATAGACGTGGCCGCGGTCGTTCTTGGAGAACAGGCCGACGCGTTCGAGCAGCTTCATGCGCCGCTCGTCCTTGCCCAGTGCGTCCTTCAGCGCGCTATAGCCATCCGGCGCATAGCCGATGGAGAAGCGCGCACGGGTATCGGCATCGACGCCGCGGCCATCGAGGTAGGCGCGAGCCTTGTCGTTGCCTTCCAGCTGCTTCTGGAAGAAGCGGGTGGCCGCATCCAGCGCCGAGTACTGGTCGCGGCTGTCGTCCTGCTGCTGTGGCGTGCGCGCATTGGTTTCGCGCGGGATTTCCATGCCCACGCGCTTGGCCAGTTCGTCCACCGCATCGAGGAACTCGAGGCGGTCGTAATTCATCAGGAAGCTGATCGCGGTGCCGTGCGCCCCGCAACCGAAGCAGTGATAGAACTGCTTGGTAGGCGAGACCGTGAACGAAGCCGAGCGCTCGTCATGGAACGGGCAGCGTGAGGCGTATTCCTTGCCCTGGCGCTTGAGCGGCACACGTGAGCCCACCACTTCGACGATGTCGGTGCGGGCCAGCAGGTCGTCAATGAACGCGTCGGGAAGTCGGGCCATGCAGCAAATCGATAGCGCCGCCGGTTGGCGGAGCGCGATGAAAGGGGGGAAGGGGAGTGTACTAGGCTCGGCTGGTGCTGGCTGGGGGTTGGGCTTGATGGTTTTCAGTCAAAGCTTTGAAGCTACCCCTCCCCAACCCGTCCGGCCCGAAGGCATAGCCTTCGGTCGTTCATCAGGTCGCGCGGCAGTGCCGCGCAAGCAGACCTTCTTCACCCCCTTGCCTGCGGCAAAGGGAGGGAGTGGCTTCTGCCCCCTCCCTTTCGCGTAGCGAAGGGGAGGGCTGGGGAGGGGTAGCTTCTGCTTCTGCGCTTGCCGTCAGTCCAAAGGCCCAACATCAACCTCGGCCGCAGCCGCCACCTTCCGCCGCGCATGCGCCCGCTCGTCGATCACCGCGGTAATCAGCGCGCCACCAAAGAAGACCACGCTGGCGTAGTAGATCCACACCAGCATGATCACCAGCGTGCCCATCGAGCCGTAGGCGCTGCCCGGCGCGGCGTTGGCGATGTACAGGCCGATCGCATAGCGGCCGAGGGTGAACAGTACGGCGGTGATGGCGCCGCCGAGAAAGGCCTGGCGCCAGGCTACCGGCCGGTCCGGCAGGTAGTGGTAGAGGAAGGCGAAGCCCAGTGCGTACAGCAGCAGGGTAGTGATGTAGCCAACCGCCGGCAGGGCGGAAGGCAGGTGCGAGAAGATCACTTGCAGGGCGGTGGTGGCGACCATCGACACGATCAGCAGGAAGCCCAGTGCCAGCACCACGCCGGCGGAGAACACCCGCTTCTTCAGCCAGCCGAAGATGCCTTCGAAACGCTTGGAATCGGTACGGAAGATCAGGTTCAGTGCCGCCTGCAGCTGGGCGAATACCACGGTGGCACCGACAAAAAGCAGGATCAGGCTCCAGATCCCGGCGAACGAGCCCAGATCCGGTTGTGCGCTGGCATTGGTGATCACCGTGCGTGCGACTTCGGCCACGCTGGGGCCGGCCAGTGAACCAATCTGCTCGATAAGTGTCTGTTGCGCTGGTGGGTACAGTGAGGCGGTCAGCCACAGCAGAAGGACCAGTAGCGGCGCCAGTGACAGCAAGGTATAGAAGGCCAGCGAGGCGGCCTGGGTCATCACGTCGGCTTCGACGAAGCGGCGCACCAAGGCGGCCGGCAGGCTTTGCTGGAGCAGCTCCAGCCGGGATTTGAACGAATGCAGGGTGGGGCGGGTTACAGGCATCAGATGGATCGCGTGAAGGCAGGGCTCTGTTCTAGCAAAGCCGGGCTTCGGGGCGGGTGAATGGGGTGGTCCTCGGCGGCCAAATCGGCCCACACCCGTAGTGCCGAGCCATGCTCGGCAGGGGCTTTCCCAGTAATACATGACGATGTGGGAGCGGCGTCAGCCGCGAAGCCGCATCCAGATCAGAAGCGGTGAAACTCACCCCTCCCCAGCCCTCCCCTTGGCCTGCGGCCAAAGGGAGGGGGCGGTGCATGTAGTACCGAGCCATGCTCGGTAGTGGCCTTCCCGGCAAGGCAGAAGGACAGAAACAACAAGGCCCGCACTTGGCGGGCCTTGTCGCGTAAGCCTCGGCAGCTGGGATCAGCCGGCCAGGGCCTGCTTGACCAGCTTGGACACCAGGCCCATGTCGGCCTGGCCAGCCAGTTTGGGCTTGAGCACGCCCATCAGCTTGCCGATGTCGGCAGCGCTGCTGGCGCCGGTCTCGGCCTTGGCAGCGTCAATCGCGGCCTGGATCTCGGCTTCGCCCATCTTGGCCGGCACGTAGCGCTCGATCACCACGATCTCCTCGCGCTCGATCACGGCCAGGTCTTCACGGTTGGCGGCTTCGAACTGGGTGACCGAGTCCTTGCGCTGCTTGATCATCTTGTCCAGCACGGCAATCACGTCGGCGTCGGTCAGCTCGATGCGCTCGTCCACTTCGCGCTGCTTGATGGCGGCGTTGATCAGGCGGATCACGCTCAGCGAGTGCTTGTCGCCGCTCTTCATGGCGGCCTTCATGTCTTCGAACAGCTGTTGCTTCAGGCTCATGGAGCACCTCATCGGGTCGGGAATATGGGGGAGAGACGTCAGCATTGCTGGCATCTGGAACGCAAAAAGCCGGCTACGCTTGCGCGTGCCGGCTTTCACTCCAGTACGGAAGGCCGGAGCCCCCCGTTCAGGAGTCGCGTACGATCAGTACAGGCGCTGACGCTTGGTGACGTCGCGCGAGGAACGACGCAGCTGGCGCTTCACGGCTGCAGCAGCCTTGCGCTTGCGTTCCTGGGTCGGCTTTTCGTAAAACTCGCGCTTGCGGGTTTCGGCCAGCACGCCGGCCTTTTCGCAAGTGCGCTTGAAGCGGCGAAGAGCAAACTCAAAGGGTTCGTTCTCGCGGACTTTAACGCTGGGCATGGAATCTCCGGGGACTCTGTAGAAAAACCGGGACACACCCGGTGAGCCGCGCATTATAGTCCCTTTGCGCAGACGTGCAACCCCTGCGATTTGGCGGGGGCGCCAGAGAGGTCCACAATACGCTTTATGAAAGTACTTGGCATTGAATCATCCTGCGATGAGACGGGCGTAGCCGTCTACGACACCTCACTCTCCGGGGCGGCTGCGCTGCGTGCGCATGCCGTCTACAGCCAGATCGCGCTGCATGCTGAATACGGCGGTGTGGTGCCGGAGCTGGCCAGTCGCGACCACGTACGCAAGACTCTGCCGCTGATCCGGCAGACCCTGGACGAGGCCGGCATCGCCATCTCCGAGATCGAGGGCGTGGCCTATACCGCCGGCCCTGGCCTGGTCGGGGCGCTGCTGGTCGGCGCCGGTGTGGCGCGCTCGCTGGCCTGGGGCCTGGATGTGCCGGCCATCGGCGTACACCATATGGAAGGCCACCTGCTGGCACCGCTGATGGAAGACGACCCGCCGGAAGCGCCGTTCGTGGCCTTGCTGGTCTCCGGTGGCCACACCCAGCTGATCGCGGTGGACGCCATCGGCAAATACCGCCTGCTCGGAGAGACTCTCGACGATGCCGCCGGTGAAGCCTTCGACAAGACCGCCAAGATGATGGGCCTGCCGTACCCGGGCGGCCCGCAGCTGGCCAAGCTGGCCGAAATCGGCACCCCGGGGCGCTACAAGTTCACCCGGCCGATGACCGACCGACCGGGGCTGGACTTCAGTTTCTCCGGCTTGAAGACCCAGGTGCTGATGGCCTGGCGTGACAGCGACCAGACCGAGCAGACCCGCGCTGACATCGCCCGCGGCTTCGAGGATGCGGTGGTCGACACGCTGGTGATCAAGTGTGGTCGCGCGCTGGATGCGGCCGGTTGCGACGTATTGGTGGTGGCCGGCGGTGTTGGCGCCAACAAGCGCCTGCGCGCCAAGCTGCAGGATGACGCCCAGCGCCGCGGTGGCAGGGTCTGCTTCCCGCGCCCGGCACTGTGCACCGACAACGGCGCGATGATCGCCTTCGCCGGTGCCCTGCGGCTGCAGGCCGGCCAGCACGGCCCGGCCGAGATCAAGGTGACGCCGCGCTGGGACATGGCCTTGCTGCCGCCTTTGCAGGGCTGACAAGCAGGCCTGCCGTGCTCGTCCACGGCAGGCTCAGTCTGCTGCCGTTACCATGTCGTATTCATCCAATACGACAGATGCAATGGACAAGGTATTCATCGAAGGGCTCGAAATCGACGCCCTGATCGGCATCTACGACTGGGAACGGCGGATCCGCCAGACCCTGGTGTTCGATCTGGAAATGGGCTTCGACAACCGCAAGCCCGCCGCCAGCGACGACATCGTCGACACGCTGAACTACAAGGCGGTCAGCAAGCGCCTGATGGAATTCGTGCGCGCTTCTGATTTTGGCCTGGTGGAAACGCTGGCCGAGCGCTGCGCGCAGATCGTGCTGGACGAATTCAACGTGCAATGGCTGCGGCTGAAGCTGAGCAAGCCAGGCGCAGTGCGTGGTGCGCGTGCGGTCGGCGTGATCATCGAGCGCAGCCGCGCCGAAGATTGAGCCTGTTGCAATCCGGTCGCGCGCATTGCGGTGCGCGGCCTGAGCTATGCCTGCCCGATCAAGCAATGCGATTGAGCAGGTTGTTTCTGCAGTACGAGTAAAAGGAGAAGTGCACGATGGCGGTAATGGGAATTCGTTGGTTGGATCAGCTGGAGAACATGCTGGCGCCGTACCCGATGGCCTACCCGGCAGTGGTGTTGGCGGGATTGCTGCTGGTGGCATGGCTGGCCAACTTCGTCACCAAGCGCGTCCTGCTGCGCGGTCTGCGTTCGATGATCGAACGTTTCTCCGGCCCCAATCACAACGCCAGGCAGCCGCTGCGGGTGATCGCACGGCTGTCCAACATCGTGCCTTCGGTGGTGCTTGCCGCCGGCTTGAGCATCGTGCCGGAGCTGCCGCCGGGCCTGGTCAATGGCTTGAAAGCGCTGTGTCATGCATGGACGGTGCTGACCATCGCGATGGCGGTGTCGCACGCACTTGATGCCTTCAACGACTTCTACGAACGCCGCGCCGATGCGCGCAACAAGCCGATCAAGGGCTATCTGCAGGTCGTCAAAATCGTTGTGTTCGTGTTCGCCGGCCTGTCGATCGTGGCGATCCTGGTCGGCGTGGAGCTATTGCATCTGGTCACCGGCCTGGGCGCTGCCACGGCAGTGTTCATGCTGATCTTCCAGGACACCATCCTGTCGTTGGTGGCTAGTGTGCAGATCAGCGGCGATGGCCGCGTGCGTATCGGCGACTGGATCGAGATGCCCAGCCAGAACGCCGATGGCGACGTCATCGACATCGCCCTGCACACCGTCACCGTGCAGAACTGGGACAAGACCGTCACCACCATTCCGACCAAGAAGCTGGTCACCGAGTCGTTCAAGAACTGGCGTGGCATGCAGGAGGCGGGCGGACGCCGGATCAAGCGTTCGATCTACCTGGACCAGCACAGCGTGCGCTTCCTCGATGTCGGTGGATTGGAGCGGCTGGGCCAGATCGCACTGCTGGATGATTATCTGGCGGGCAAGCAGCAGGAACTGCAGCAATGGAATGCGCAGGTCGCGCAGGCGCACCCGGAGCCGGTCAACTCGCGTCGGCTGACCAACCTGGGTACGTTCCGCGCCTACGTGGAGCTGTATCTGCGCCACAACCCGGGCATCCATCAGGACATGACCCTGCTTGTGCGGCAGATGGCGCCGACCCCGCAGGGCCTGCCGCTGGAGATCTACTGCTTCACCTCCTCGACCGCCTGGGCCAAGTACGAAGCCATTCAATCGGACATGTTCGACCACCTGCTGGCGATGCTGCCCGAGTTCGGCCTGCGCGTATTCCAGGAATCCAGCGACGCGATGCTGATGACCGCCCGTGAGCAGCTCGACCGCCGCTGACTGTAGTGCCGAGCCATGCTCGGCAGAGGCTTTCCCAGCGAAACGCTGCCCTCACCCCAACCCCTCTCCCGCTTCGCAGGAGAGGGGCTAAAGCGGCAATGCCGAGCATGGCTCGGCACTACAGGTGGAGCCATCCGGCAGCCGCTTCACGCTTGTAGCGCTAGAATTGCCCGCTTGAAAGCGTTTACATGAAGGACTGCCGGTGGCCCCCGACCGCATTGAATCCCTGATTTCCCGCATGACCGTCGACGAGAAAGTCGGCCAGCTCAGCGTGTTTGCCGACATGGTTCGCCCGTTCGCCCCAGATGTTAACCCGGAGGCCAACGTACGCAATGCCGAGCAGGTGCTGGAACAGGTGCGCGCAGGCCGCGTTGGCTCCTTGTTCAATGGCGTCGGTGCCGAGCTGGGCCGGCGCATCCAGCAGGTGGCGCTGGAGGAAAGCCGGCTGGGTATTCCGGTCATCCTCGCCTCCGATGTGATCCACGGCATGCGTACCGTGTTCCCGATTCCGCTGGGCGAAGCCGCCAGCTTCGAGCCGGACCTGGCCCGTCGCACCGCTCGCGCTACCGCCATCGAAGCGACTGCCGCTGGTATCCACTGGACCTATGCACCGGCGGTGGATATCGCCCGCGACCAGCGCTGGGGACGCGGTGCCGAAGGGGCAGGCGAAGACGTGGTGCTGGGCTGCGAATTCGCAGCCGCGCGCGTGCGCGGCTTCCAGGGCGATGACCTTACCGCCGAAGATTCGCTGTTGGCCACGCCCAAACACTTCGCTGCATACGGTGCGGTCGCTGCAGGTATGGAATACGCGCAGGTGGATATCTCGCCGCAGACATTGCGCGATGTGCATCTGCCGCCGTTCAAGGCAGCGCTGGATGCCGGTGCGCTGTCGTTGATGAGCGCTTTCAACGACATCAACGGTGTGCCGGCCAGCGCCAACCGTGCGCTGCTGACCGATCTGCTGCGCAAGGAATGGAAGTTCGAAGGCGTGGTGGTTTCCGACTACACCGCCGACATGGAGCTGATCGCGCACGGCTACGCGGCCGATGAAATTGATGCGACTCGCAAGGCGTTCCTGGCTGGGCTCGATCTGAGCATGCAGAGCGGCTTCTACGATCAGCATCTGGCCGGGCTGGTGCATGCCGGCGACGTGCCGATGGCCGTGCTCGACGAATCGGTCCGGCGCATCCTGCGTTTGAAGGATGCCATCGGTCTGTTCGACAACCCCTACCGTTCGCTGGACCCGCAGCGCGAAGCCGACCAATCGCATATCGCCGAACACGATGCGCTGGCACGCGACACTGCGCGGCGCTCGGTGGTGCTGCTGAAGAACGACGGCGAGTTGCTGCCGCTGAAGAAGCAGGGCCAAAAGATCGCATTGATAGGTCCGTTCGTGCAGGACCGCGACAACATCGAAGGCTGCTGGACCTTGTTCGGCGACAAGTCGCGTTACGTAACACTGGAGAGCGGCGTACGCGCTGCCCTTGGCGATGCAGCGGCATTGGAAGTGGTGGCGGGCTGCGCCTTGGAAGATCCACTGGAAGGCGGCATCGAAGCAGCGGTCGCCGCCGCGCAGCGTGCTGACGTGGTGGTGCTGGCAGTTGGCGAACCGCAGCGTTATAGCGGTGAAGCGCAGTCGCGGGTGGAGATCACCTTGCCACCGGCACAGCAGGCGCTGGCTGAAGCGGTCGCTGCCACCGGAACGCCGCTGGTGGTGTTGCTGCGCAATGGTCGTGCGCTGGCGCTGCAAGGTGCGGTGCGAGATGCGCGGGCGATTGCAGTGACCTGGTACTTGGGTACGCAGAATGGGCATGCATTGGCCGACATCCTGTTCGGCGATTACAGCCCCTCGGCGCGCCTGCCGGTGAGCTTTCCGCATGCTTCTGGCCAGCAGCCGTATTTCTACAGTCACCCGCGTAGCGGCCGCCCGGAGCTGCCGACCTTGTCGGAGTTCAAATCACGCTGGCGCGAGTTTCCGAATACGGCCTTGTATGCGTTCGGCCATGGCATTGGCTATGCTCGCTTTGAATATGAAACGCCGCGGCTGAGCACGCCGCAGTTGGATTGGGATGGCGCGCTTGTGATCCGTACCAACGTCCGCAACACCAGTACGGTGGCGGGTGAGGAAGTGGTGCAGTTGTACGTGCACGACCGCGTCGCCAGCCGGGTACGCCCTGTGCGCGAGTTGAAGGCGTTCCAGAAGGTTGCTGTAGCGGCAGGCGCATCGGTGGAGGTGGAGTTCCGTCTGGACCGCCAGCAGCTCGCTTTCACCGGCGTGGACGGTGACTACCGAGCAGAGCCTGGTCTGTTTGATGTGTGGGTATGCGCTTCGTCGGTGAGCGGCGAAGCGGTGAGTGTCGAGCTGCTGGGCCCCTGATCCAGAACGCTGTACGCGAGTAAGCTCTGCTTTCGGTAGTGCCGAGCATGACTCGGCACTACCGATGTCGGATGCATTTTCAGCTCCGCGCTTACGCCGCTCCCACAACACAGGAACGCATCATGTCTGCTGCACTGCCTGTCTACATGCCCTGGTTGATGACGGCCGGTTTCGGCTTGTTGTATTACCGACGCATCCGTCGCCACTTTGGTTGGCAGCCGTGGCGGCCGGTTCGCAATGGCGTCCGTATCGGCATCTTGGTGTTGGTTAGCGCGATGCTGGTGTTTGCGGCGGTGTATATCCCGCATGTGGCGTGGGGTGTTGCTGCAGGCGCGGTCGCCGGTACCGGCTTGGGAATGTTTGCACTCAAGCACACGTTGATCAGCTCGCGCGATGGGCTGGCAGGTTATACGCCGAATCCTTGGATTGGCAGTGCCTTGGCGGTATTGCTGATCGGGCGATTGGCTTGGCGCTGGTATGGCGGGGCCTTCAGCCAGGGAATGGGGCAGGGCATGGGTAATGCCAGTCCGTTGACCTTGGCGCTGGCTGCGGCCTTGATCAGTTATGGATTGGTGCAGGCGGTAGGTCTGGCGCTGCGCCTGCGATCTCAGTTGTAGTGCCGAGCCATGCTCGGCAAGGGGCTTTACCGGTAATGCCCCACCTGTAGTGCCGAGCCATGCTCGGCAGAGGGATCCCTAGGAGAGCCCCTTGCCGAGCATGGCTCGGCACTACAGGAAGCGGGCGCGGTCAGCCTGCCTTTGGCGTCAGCTTCAGCAGTTTTGCATTGGCGCCATCTTCCAACAGCCACAGCGCGCCGTCCGGGCCTTGCTCCACTTCGCGGATGCGGTTGCCCATGTCGAACCGCTCTGCTTCGCGCGCCTTGTCGCCATCAAAGGCGACGCGCACCAGCGACTTGGACGACAGCCCGCCAATGAAGCCGCTGCCCTGCCACTGCGGGAACTGCTTGCCGCTGTAGATGATGAAGCCGGCCGGGGAAATCACCTGGCGCCAGGTCACTACCGGGGCGATGAACTCGGGGCGGGTATCGTGATCGGGGATCGGGCGGCCGTCGTAATGATCGCCATTGGATACGATCGGGTAGCCATAGTTGCCACCGCGCTGGATCAGGTTCAGCTCGTCGCCACCCTTCGGGCCCATCTCGTGTTCCCACAGCTTGCCGTTGCCGTCGAAGGCGATACCCAGCACGCTGCGGTGGCCCAGCGACCAGACCTGGTCGGCCGGTGAGCCCTGTGCCACGAACGGGTTGTCTGCCGGCACGCTGCCATCGTCATTGAGGCGGATGATCTTGCCTAGATTGGTCTTCATGTCCTGCGCCGGGTCGAACTTCTGCCGCTCGCTGGAGCTGATCCATAGTCTGCCATCCGGGCCGAACGCCAGGCGATGGCCGTAATGGCCGCGACCGGTCACCTTCGGCGTCTGCCGCCAGATCACCTGCGCATCGCTCAAGCTGCCGCTGCCGTCGGCATTCAAGACCAGCTTGGCGCGGGCGACTGCCGCACCACGGGTGTCGTCAGTGCCGTCTTCGGCGTAGCTGTAATAGACCAGCCCATTGCTTGCGAACTGCGGGTGGGCCAGAACGTCACCAAAGCCGCCCTGACCCCCGTAGGCCACGGTCGGCACGCCGCTGACGTCGCCGCGCTTGCCGCTGGCCGGGTCGAAATGGACCAGCTTGCCGGCCTTCTCGGTGACCAGCAGGCTGCCATCGGGCAGGAAGGTCATGGCCCAGGGCTCGTTGAAGCGGGCTGCCTCGGTGGCGGTGAACGGCCATTGCGCCGGCTTCACCGCGGCTTCGGCAGCCGGATCGGGATCAGCGGCGCAGGCGCTGGTGAACAGGGCGGGGGCCAAGGCCAGGCTCATGCTGAGCAGGAGGGTACGGGGCATGGAGGTCTCCGGAAGCGGGGTGCGTTACCAGTGCACGGTTGTACACCATGCCAGCCGATGCTGTCCCATCAAGGGATGGGACTTGCGCACGGAATCGCTTACCGTAACGGCCGAGCGCCCGTGGAACTGGGCCCCTGCAGCCACAAAAAAGGAGTTTTCATGACGAAACAACAGATCTATCGCCCCTCTGCCGCGTTCATCGCGTCCGCATGGACGGCATTGTTGCTTGGGGCGGTGGCGTATCTGGTCGGCCTGTTCAACGCCGAGATGCTGCTCAACGAGAAGGGGTATTACCTGACCTTGCTGCTGTTCGGCCTGTTCTCGGCGGTTTCGCTGCAGAAGAGTGTGCGCGACCGGCTGGAGGGCATTCCGGTAAGCAATCTGTACTACAGCCTGTGCTGGTTCGCGCTGCTGTGTGCGTTGTTGCTGCTGCTGGTCGGCCTGTGGAATGCGACCCTGCTGCTCAGCGAGAAGGGTTTCTACGGCATGTCGTTCGCACTGTCGCTGTTCGGCGCCGTCGCCGTGCAGAAGAACACCCGCGACGTGATGGCGGCCGACGCCGCTTACGGCACGCCGCCGTTGCCGCCGCAGGAATGATTGAAAGCCACTCCCGCCGATGGCGGGAGTGGCTGCAGGCAATCAGCTGTCGCTGATCTGGTCCTGCTCCGGGTGCTGTGCCGTATGCCGGGCAACGATACCGGTGGCGGTGACGCCGCCAGTGGCATTGCCGATAGTGCAGAACACATCGGGAATGGTGTCCACCGCCAACAGCACACCCAGCGGTTCCACCGGTAGGCCCAGGCTCTGAGTGATCGGCATGTTGTTGGTCATGAAGTTGGCCTGGCCGGGCAGGCCGGTCGAGCCCATGCTGATCGCCGCCGCCAGCAGCACCGCGACCGCATATTGCGAGGCACGCACGTCGATGCCGTACAGCCAGGCGATGAAGCTGGCCACGGCGATGTACTGCGCCGGGCTGGTGATGCGGAACAGCGATACCGCCATCGGCAGCACCAGCGAGGTCAATGCCGCCGGGTAGCCAAGGCGGTTGCGCGCGCTGTCGATCATTGCCGGCAACGAGGCCAGCGAGGACTGCGTGCTACCGGCAATCACCTGTACCGGCACCAGCGCGCTGGCAAAGCGGCCAAACGGCTCGCCCGCGGCGAAGCGCGCAACCACGTACAGCAGCAGGGTGATCAGGATGTAGATCACGCACATCAGCACGATGTAGTAGCCCAGCACGCCGAGGATGCTCATGCCGACTTCGGCGCAGACCACGAATACCAGTGCGAACACGCCCACAGGTGCCGCCCACAGTACCCAGCGCACGATGGTGATCATGGTGTCGGCGATGATGCGGATGATGTCCAGGATGCGGTCGCGGCGCTCTGGTTCCTGCCGGCTCAGCGCAAAGCCGAAGAACATGGCGAAGGCCACCAGCGGCAGCATCGCGCTGGATGCGGCCGCTGCCAGCGCATTGTTGGGAATCAGCGAACTGATCCACTGTGCGGCGCTGAGCGGCGTGGCTGCGGCGGTCGGCGAACGCAGTGCATCGCGGAAGGCCTGGATGTTGTCGGCATCGCGCGGCAGCAGATCCAGCAGAAACGGGGTGATGACCGCGGAGAACGCGGCCGAGCCGACCAGCAGGATCAGGAACACGATGATCGCATTGCGCGCCGTGCGCCCGGATGCCGCCGCATTGCTGGCGGTGTTGACGCCTACGATGACCAACGCGGTCACCAGCGGTACCACCGTCATCTGCAGCGCATTGAGCCAGAGCCGGCCGATTGGTCGCAGCACGTCGGCGATCTTCAATGCGAGCGCCTGGTCATAGGCAGTCAGCGCCAGCCCGATGATGGCGGCCAGCACCAGCGCGATCAGCACCTTGACGGGTGCGGAGACCTTGGAAGATTTTGCGGGTGCGCTGTCGGTCATGAAGAGAAGGCTTGGCTAAAGGAAGGGAAGATGCCCGGAACCGGACAAATGCTCAACGAGTAGTTGCTGAAAGTGCGGGTAAATCCCAATTGTGCTGCAGGCGGCGGTACTCGGCTTCGGGCAGCAATACGAACAGCGGCTTGGCATCGGGCGACAGCCATTCCAGCAAGGCCGACATGCGCTCCGGCTCCATTGCGGTGCAGCCGGCGGTCGCCTCGCCGGGCTTGCGCCACAGGTGGGCGAAGATGCAGCTGCCCTGGCCAGGCACTGCAGCGGGGTTGTGCTCGATGACGAAGCCTTCGCGGTAACGACGGTCGCCGTTGTTGTGCAGGTCCAGGCGCATGGCCTCGGTGGAACCTTTGACTGCAGCTTCGCCGACCTTGGCTGCATCGACGATCTGGTTGTACAGCGGCGAGGCCGGTACATCCATGCAATAACTGCTGGCCAGCATCGGCTGGTAGGGCATGGCGCTGGTGATGTGTTCGGCATAGCCGAACGCCGGGCCGATGTTGAAGATGCCGGCCGGGCTGCGGCCGTCGCCTTCCTGCTTCTGCGGCCCATCCTTCTGTTGTGGATGCACGCCTATGCCCCAGGCGCTGCCACTGCGGCCGAGGCTGACATCGAAGCCGGCATCGTGTGCTTTCCAGCCACTGTCGGTGCGTTCAAAGGCCTGCAGATGAGCGTTGGTGGCGTCCCACGTAGGTGCAGTGACCACGATCAGCTGGCGGGCTTCGCTCATTGGTGTGGCGAGCGGAGCAGCGATACTTGCCGGTGCGGTGATCATCAACACGCAGCCCAGCAGGTGTCGGAAGTTGCGTTGGAACAAGGTGAGCATGGCGACGGCTCCTGCGGTCAGATGTCGATCAGGTGCTGGATGCGTTCCTGGTTCAATGCCAGTTGCCGTTGCCGATCAGGATTGGTCTGGCACAGCAGCACGAACACGAAATCCAGCAGGTATTGCAGTGAACTGCGATAGAGGAGCTGCGCGATTGGCGGTTGCGGGTCATGCGCACAGATGGCCAACGAGGCATCTGCGTGCGCGCGTAGTGGATTGGCGGTATGGCGGGTGATCGACACGACCTTGCCACCGACCTCCTGGAACTGCCGTGATAGTTGCCACAGCTGCGGCAGCTTGCCGAACTCGGAGAACACCAGCAGCACGTCACCGGTGCGGGCGGCAGAGAGGTTGGCAGTCATCAGGATGGGATCTGCCTGCTGCACGGTGAGGATGCCCAGCAGTGACAGGCGCATCGCAAATTCGCGCGCGTACAGGCCATCGTCGCCGAGTCCATAGATGAAGACCTTTGGAGCGGTATCGATCAGGGCAATGACGGCTTCGACGTCGGCCTGCGGGTTGGCGGCCATGGTCTCTTCTTCGGCAGCGGCTTTGGCACGGCGCAGGGTTTCTGCAACCAGCAGGTAGCCGCCGGGTTGGTCCTCTGGCGGCCAGTTGGTGCTTTCGCCGTTGCCGGCAGCGGCGACGGCGGCGCCCACCGAGTATTTCAAGTCTGGATAGCCTTTGAAGCCGAGTTTCTGGCTGAACTTGACCACGCTGGACTGGCTGATATCCAAGGCATTGGCCAGCTGCTGCGAGGAGTAGTCGCGCAGCAGGTGTGCGTTGTCGAGGATGAAGTCGGCGATGCGCCGTTCGATGGCCGACATCTGTTCGCGTTCGGAGCGGATCTTTACCAGAGGTGGCATGGGCGTATGGGTATTTATCTGCTGAAGACTTTAAGGGATTGCGCTGAAAAGAGGAGCGTCGCCGTCATCCTTGGGCGAAGCGCAGGGGCCGGTTTTGATTTTGTTCTGGCTCTGGCTCTGGCTGCTGCTTTGGCTTTGGCTTTGGTTGTTGCTTTGGCTTTGGCTGTTGCTTTGGCTGTTGCTCCAGAGCCCCTCTCCTGCGAAGCGGGAGAGGGGTTGGGGTGAGGGCGCTTTGGGCTTTCGCCTGTGCCCGTGTCTTTGCTCCAGCCCCCTCCCTTGCACGTAGTGCAGGGGAGGGTTGGGGAGGGGTAGCTTCTGCAGTTGCAGTTGCTCCGGCTCCTGCCGTTGTTCGTGCTCCACCGGGTCCCCTTCCGCAGCGACGGAGCTGGCAGACAAGACCCCGAACGGGGCGACGCACAAGGATGTGCGTCGTTTTTCGACGATACAGGGATGTATCGTCGAAAAATCCTGCCAGCGGAGTGAACCTGGAGCGCGCAGCGCGGAAGGCGCGTAGGCAGGGTGTGCTTTCTTTTGGTTAGCTTTTCTTTGCACAAGCAAAGAAAAGTAACTCGCTCCCCGTAGGGGAGAGAAAGCCTTTGCTCTGGCTTTTGCCTTTACCTGAAACTCGAAGCGAAAGCTGAAGCAAAGGCCAAGGCCAGAGCCAGAGCCAGAGCCAGAGCTTTCGCTCCCCTTCGGGGCGCGAGCACACCTTTCTTTGCTTGTGCAAAGAAACGTGGCCCAAAGAGGCGCCTTTTCAACAGCCGAATGGCTGGTCAAGCACACCCTGCCTCCGCGCCCACGACGCTGCGCGCCGCGGGTCCACTCCGCCGCCAGGATTTTTCGACGAGACGTCCCTGTCTCGTCGAAAAACGACGTGCATCCATGCACGCCGCCCCTGCGGGGTCTTGTCCGTCGGCTGCGTCGCTGCGGAAGGGGACCCGGTGGAGCAAGAGCTGGAGCAACAGCAACAGCAGAAGCCGGAGCCGAAGCCGAAGCCGAAGCTACCCCTCCCCAACCCTCCCCTGCGCTGCGCGCAAGGGAGGGGGCTGGAACAGAAGCAGATGCCAGAGCGATTCCCGCTTTCGCGGGAATGACGGTTTCTTGCTGCGTGAGAATGATGGTGTCGTGTCGCGTGAGGTCGCGGGAAAGATTTTTCCAAAGCAAAACAGCACCGGGCTTTGCCGGTGCTGTTGTTTGCGCATGCGCGACCACAGCGGCGGCAACCGAGGAGAGACCGGTTGCCGCCTGCGTGATCACGGCTTGATCATCTCCAGCCCGCGTACCTCGATGATGCCAAGACCCGGCGCATCGGTGATGCTGATCTCCGATTCGTTGAAGATCACGCCGCCTACCACCGGATTGAACTGGCTCAGCGATGGCCCATCCAGATCCACCTTGCTGATCGCGCCGGACTTGGCCACGCCCAGATGCACCGCCGCAGCCACGCTGATGCTGGATTCCAGCATGCAGCCGATCATGCATGGCACGCCGTACAAGGAGGCAATGTCGGCAATCTTGATCGCGTTGGAAATGCCGCCGGTCTTCATCAGTTTGATGTTGATGATGTCGGCTGCACCCTGTTGGATAAGGTCGAAGACCTGGTGCGGGCTGAATACACTTTCGTCGGCCATCACCGGCGTGTTGACGCGCTCGGTGACGTACTTCATGCCGGCGATATCGGCTGCCTTCACCGGCTGCTCCAGCAGCTCCAGCACGACGCCTGCGTTCTCCAGCACATTCATCGCATACACCGCCTGCTTGGCGGTCCAGCCCTGGTTGGCATCCAGACGCAGCAGGGCGCGGCCTTCGACGGCGGCGTGGATGGCCTTGACCCGCTCGATGTCCAGGCCGATGTCCTTGCCTACCTTGATCTTCAACGACTCGAAGCCGCGCTCCACCGCCGACAGTGAATCGGCCACCATCTTGTCGATGTAATCGACGCTGATGGTGATGTCGGTGGTGATCACCGGGTCGCCGCCGCCTAGCATCTGGTACAGCGGTGCCTTGTGCAGCTGCGCCCACAGATCGTAGATGGCGATTTCCACTGCCGCCTTGGCGCTGGTATTGCGCTCCAGCGAGGTCTGGATCAGCCCGCAGATGCGGTTGAGGTTGCTGATGTCCTCGCCGATCAGGCGCGGCTTGATGAAGGTGTTGATGGCCTCGATGATCGAGCCGTGCGTATCGCCGGTGATCACCGCAGTAGCCGGCGCCTCGCCGTAACCGGTGTTGCCGGTGTCGGTGCGCACCATCACCACAATGTCTTCCACCGTTTCCACGGTGCGCAACGCGGTCTTGAACGGGGTTTTCAGCGGCACGCGGAGCATGCCAAGTTCGATATCGGTGATCTTCATTTGGTGTCTTGCAGGCGGATGCGCTGGATGTTGGTCATGCGGTCGATGTAGCTGGCGGTGTCGCTGGCCATCATCGGCTGCAGCGGGGTCACCGATACGCCGTTGAGGCTGGCATGCACGCGCTTGCCGCTGGCGTCGAACCAGCTGCCACCGGAAGTATCGTGGATCACCCAGGTCATGCCATTGGCTTCACCGAGCATCATCATCACGTGGCCGGGGATGTAGATCAGGTCGCCGACCTGCAGTTTGGCGATCGCATCACTGCGCTTGGCCTTGCTGTCCTTGTCGGTGAAGGGCACGCGGTTCAAGGCCGGGCTGATTGCCTGCGCGCTGGTATTGCGCGGCAGCAGCACGCCGAAGCTGCGGTAGATCTCCGAGACAAAACCGCTGCAATCGCGGGTGTCATAGGAGTGGCCCCAGCCATAGCGTTCGCCGAGGAACTTGAAGGCCTGGGTGATCAGGTTGGCCTGGGTAAGTGGCAGGTAGTCGCTGGCCGATTCCTGCGTGCGCGGCAGCAGGGCCGGCACCAGTGCAAGGCTGCCGTCGTCGTTGCGCACCGGCAGTTGGATCACATGGCCGCCATGTGCCTGCTGGCCGTTGACCGGGTCCATCACTGGCCAGTCGGCCAGCACCGGCACGCGCACGCCCATTTCAAGCTGCAGGTCGGAGACGCGCGGCTCTTCCGGGGTGTGTGCGGTGAAGGCCTTGCCAGCAGTGATCACCCGGTACGGGCCCTTGGCGCCGTAACCGAAGACCTGTTCGGCGCTGCCAACGCCGACGAAGCGCTTCTCCATCCACGCCGCATAGCGCTCGCTGGCGACGAACACCCACTTGCCGTCGGCGCTTTCATGCAGCACCGCCACCGCGTCGCCGGGGAACAGCGCCGACTCCTGGAAGCGGTCGATATCTGTATCGCCCTGGCTGCTGAATACGCGCAGCTCAGTGGGGAAGGCGCGCAGCGCGGCGCGGTGCACGACCAGCCCGTACTGGATCGGGCGGGTGGCGGGAATCGCATCCAGGCCGAGGTTGGCGGTCACTGCCTGCAATTGGGCCGGTGTGACCTGCTTGCCGTGTACGTCGTACAGGGTGCGGGTCGGCGCCTTGGAGATGCCGTTGATCTGCTCACGGACCAATACTTGTGGCAGTAGCGCGGGCAGCGTGTGCAGGTCGATGATGGAGGCATCGAGCTGGCGCATGCGCGCGTTCTGCGCCTCGATGGCGGCGCGGTCCAGGATCACGGCGTCGGCGTTGGGCAGCCTGCTGATCCACGGCTGCGGCGTCAGCAGGGCTTCTTCCAGGCCGATGATGCCGGCGTAAGAGGGCGTAACCGCTGCCGCAGGCACCCGCGACAGCGCAAAAACCGGCCCGGCGCACAGCGCCGTGGCAAGGATCAAAGCCCGCGCTAGCGGGGCAAGGCGTCGGCGCTGGGACAGCGGCGGCAAAGCAAGCATTGGGAAGCTCCCCTCGTTGATGCTCAGGAATATTTATTCCTTTCGCCGTCGAAAGCAAGAATAAATTATTGACCGGCTATCGGGTGCGTGTTACACAACGTTAACCACCCTGCACGTGGAAGTGTTGCCGTGGCATCAAACGCCGATTCTGCCCGCTTTGCCCGCGTCCCGTTCGCCCGCACGGTCCTCGCCTCTGCCCTGTGCATGAGCGTGGCCTGGATTGCCTATGCCGGTGAGGCGCCATCGACGGCGCTGCCCGAGTTGACGGCGCGTGTGGACCGTGGCGATTTCGCTGGCGCGCAGGCCGAAATCGACAAGGCCTTGGCAGCATCCGGCACCGATGCCGACAGCCGTGCCGCCTACCTGTTCCAGCAGGAACGCATGCGCCGCATCCGCTTGGATTTCACCTTGGACGAAGCGCAGGCCAAGGCCGCCGTGCGCAGGTCGGTACCGGATCTGCGTGATGAAGAATTCAAGGCCTGGGATGACGCCGGCCTGATCGAGCACCTGGACATCGACGGCCAGCGTCGCTGGTTCAAGCGCGCACCGAACAACCTGTTCCTGTTCAGTGCCGAGGCCTCCAATCGGCGGCCGGCCGACAAGCGCGTTTCCCGGCCCGGCCCGTACGAACGGCTGGGCTCGCACCATATCGAGGTGATCAAGGCATCGGAGCAGAGCGGCCAGACCAGCATCAGCCCGCGTCGGGTGCGTATCACCCAGTCCATCAAGGTCGACGCCGATGCGGTGCCGGCCGGGAAGACGGTGCGCGCCTGGCTGCCGTATCCGCGTTCAATACCTGGCCAGCAGGAGAACATCCAATGGCTGTCCAGCGCGCCGCAGGGCGCGCAGATCGCACCCGAAGACACGCTGCAGCGTACCGCCTACCTCGAACGCAAGGCCGTGGCTGGCACGCCCACCGAATTTTCGGTCAGCTACGAACTCACCATCTCGGCGCGTCGCTTCATCATCGATCCCGACAAGGTGCTGCCAACACCGCGAGACCCGGAGCTGCAGCCCTATCTGGCCGAGCGGGCGCCGCATGTGGTGTTCACCCCGGCCATGCGTGAGTTCTCGCGCAAGGCGGTGGGCAATGAAACCAATCCCTACCGCGTCGCCAAGAAGCTGTTCGATGCGGTGGATGCGATTCCGTGGGGCGGTGCCCGCGAGTATTCGACGATCAGCAATATTTCCGACTACGCGCTGCATGCAGGTCATGCCGATTGTGGCCAGCAGACCCTGCTGCTGATCTCGCTGCTGCGCATGAACGGCATCCCGGCGCGCTGGCAGTCGGGCATGGTGTATTCGGACAACGAGGTCGGCTACAACAACCTGCACGATTGGGGCGCGCTCTATCTTGCGCCCTACGGCTGGGTACCGATGGATGTAAGCACGGGCGCACTGGACAGCGACCAGCCCGAACAGCGCAATTTCTATTTCGGCGGGCTGGATGCCTACCGCATCGCGTTCAACGATGACTACTCACGCGCGTTCGTGCCTGCCAAGCAGCACTTCCGCTCGGAGACCGTTGATCTGCAACGAGGTGAGGTTGAGTGGGAAGGGGGGAACCTTTACTTCAACCAGTGGCAATACGACTTCCAGTCGCAGGTTCTGGCGCCGGAGCCCAAGTAATAGAACGTCGTAACCGTTGTCTTACTTATCAATGTACATCTGCAGGAGAGAGCAGGGGATGAACAGGAAAATGTTGAAAAGGGCGACGCTGACCGTCGCATTGAGTGCCTGTCTTGGCGTGATGGCGCCGAGCGTGATGGCGCAGAGTGCGAATGGTGCAATTGCTGGTCGCGCAAGCTCCGGTGACCAGATCACCGTCGTCAATAAAGCAACGGGTTTGACCCGCAGCGTTACCGTTGGCAGCGATGGTTCCTACCGTCTGAGCCAGCTGCCGGTGGGCGACTACAGTCTGCAGGTGAAGCGTGCCGGAGAAGTCGACAAGGAACCGGTGGCGGTCAACGTGTCGCTGGGCGGCACCACCAACGTCAACCTGGGGGGCGGCGCGGGCAATGCGGTCAACCTGGACTCGGTGCAGGTAGTCGGCTCGAAGATCGTCAATCGCGTGGACGTGTACTCCACGGAGTCCTCGTTCAATATCAATCGCGAGGATCTGGCGCGTATGCCGGTGCCGCAGGATCTGTCCTCGGTTGCAATGCTGGCGCCGGGTGTGATCGCGGGTAATTCATCGTTTGGTGGTGTCTCGTTCGGTGGCTCTTCGGTGGCCGAGAACTCGATCTTCATCAATGGTTTGAACGTCACCGATTTCTACAAGCGACAGAGCTTCTCGAGTGCGCCTTTCGCATTCTTCGAAGAATTCCAGATCAAGACCGGCGGCTATTCGGCTGAGTTCGGTCGTTCCACCGGCGGCGTGATCAATGCGGTCAGCCGCTCGGGCAGCAATGAACTCAAGGGTGGCGTATCGGTCACCTTCGAGCCGTCTGCATTCCGTTCGAAAGCCGACGATCATTACTACAAGGATGGCAGGACCAATGTCCGCTCCAGCCAGAATACCAGTAGTTTCCTCAAGACCAACGGCTGGGCTTCCGGTCCGCTGGTCAAGGACAAGCTGTTCCTGTTTGCCATGTATGAGCAGCGGGACGACAACTCGAGCACAACCAACTCCGCAGGAAGTGGCTTGACCAAGACCGAGTCGAACAACGGCTTCTGGGGTACCAAGCTGGATTGGAACATCAATGACAATCACCTGCTGGAGCTGATGGCGTTCTCTGACAAGGGCGATACTGATTCTGAGATATACACCTACAACTTCGCCAGCGCGAGCATCGGCAGCGGTGCACCGAGCCAGTCCACCGCATCCAGTGGTGGCACCAGCGGTTCGGTGACCTATACCGGCCATTTCGGTGACAACTTCACCGCCAAGGCGATGTACGGCATCAATCGCAGCAGCAGCTACAACCGCTCGCCGGCGGATACGCAGTGCGATTACGTTACTTACGAAAATGCTAGTTATGGCGCGACTTATCGTGCGATGGGCAGCCCGGTGCTCGGCTGCCACCCGGGTGGCACGGTCGTGGACCATGAAGACGAGCGTATTGCCAAGCGACTGGACTTCGAGTGGGTTCTCGGCAATCACCAGCTGCGGTTCGGTTGGGATCATGAGTTGATGACCACCGATCGCAAGACGAAGTACCCGGGGCCCACTCGTAAGTACTACACCGCATACGGCACACAGCCGGGAAATCTGCTAGATAACGGCGCGGTGGTTCCCACCGGCGTGAATGCCATTCTTCGCGCGCGTGAACGTGCCGATGGCGGTGTGTTCGACATCAAGGCCAGCGCCTTCTACCTGGAAGACAACTGGAGTGTCACTCCGCAGCTGATGCTGAATCTTGGCGTGCGCATGGACAACTTCGAGAACATGACCACGGTGGGGACCACCTTCACCAAGCAGGACAACCTGCTCTCGCCGCGTCTTGGCTTCTCGTGGGATATGAAGGGTGATGGCAGCACCAAGTTGTTCGGTAACCTCGGCCGCTACTACATGCCGATCCCGAGCATCCTGAGCTATAACTTCGCCGGTGGTCTGCTCGACGAGTACACCTACTACGCGCTGGATGGCTGGCGCCAGGAAACCAATCCGGTTACTGGTGCACCGTACATGGCGCCAATCATCGGCTCGCAGATCGGTCCGGTTGACCAGTCACAGAATATCGTCGTGCAGGATCTTCGGCAGAGCGTTGACCGTGACCTGGATGCGGTCTATCAGGACGAAGCGATCCTCGGCTTCCAGAGCATGATCAACCAGGCATGGTCCTGGGGTGTCACCGGTACCTACCGGCGCATGCCCAATGCCATGGATGACATGCGCATCAACGCGCTGTGCGGCAAGCGCCATGGCAACTTGTGGCCGATCGCCAACCCGGGTGACAAGCTGACCCTGTGGGGCACCAAGGCGATGGGTTGTGCGGAAGATGGCTGGGTCACGATCGATACCTCGAAGGAGGGCTACATCATGGCCGGCAGCGAAAAGATAATCGGTTACTCCAAGCCCAAGCGCACCTACAAGTCGATCGAGGTACAGGTCGATCGCGCATGGGACGACAAGTGGGCGTTCAACGCGTCCTACCTGTGGTCCAAGTCGTCGGGCAATCACGAAGGTCCGGTCAACTCGGATACCAACTACGCCGACACCGGCATGGTCCAGCACTGGGATCACCCCGCCAACAATCAGCGCTACGGTGATCTGTTCAACGACCACCGTCACCAGATCAAGCTTCGCGCCAGCTACAAGCTCAATGAGATGTGGTCGTTCGGCAGCACCTTCACCGCTCTTTCCGGTGGTCCGATCACTGCGTTCGGCGTTACCTGGCCTGATGAAAACGGCGCGATCGCCAGCTACACCAGCACTGGCAGCGGTGGTGGTACCGGTTGGTTGTGCATTACCCCGAACTGCGCGACCGTGCCCTGGCAGGATCGCGAGTATCGATACTCGCCGCGCGGTGACTTCGGCCGCATGCCGTGGACCTACAACCTGGGTGCAACTGTCACCTGGACGTTGCCGGTCGAAGGCATTGATCTGAAGGCCAGCCTGTCGGTCTACAACCTGATCAATACCCAGGAAGTGATCAACGTGGCTGCCCGTTACGAAGGCCAGCCGGGTGTCATGCGTGACACCTTTGGTACCGGAACCCGTTGGCAGGCACCGCGTTATGCGCAGCTGATGGTCAACTGGAACTTCTGATGTAGTGTGTGAGAACGGCCCGCTTCGGCGGGCCGTTCGTTTTTGTGGAGAACGATGACGATGCGACTGAAACTGTTGTTGGCCACTATTGCCATGCTGCTGGCGAACCCGCTGTTTGCAGCAGACGCCGATACTGCGCGGATGGATGCCCTGGTTGACCAGGCGATGCAGCGCTATCAGCTGCCCGGAATAGCGGTGGGGGTGATCGAGGATGGTAAGGTGGTCCGGCGTATCACCCGCGGTGAGCTGGCAGCGGGCGATGGCGCAGCGATCAACGACGATAGTCTGTTCAAGATCGCCTCCAACACCAAGGCGATGACCGCGGCGGTGCTGGCGCGGCTGGTGCAGGCCGGCAAGCTGCGCTGGGATGATCCCGTCACCAAGCATCTGCCGCAGTTCCGCATGCAGGACCCGTGGGTGACGCGCAGTATGCAGGTGCGCGATCTGCTGATCCACAACAGTGGTCTCGGCCTCGGCGCGGGCGATCTGATGCTGTGGCCCGAACCGAACAACTTTGATCGCGGGGACATCATTGCCGGCTTGGCCCATCTGAAGCCGACTGGCAGCTTCCGTAGCGAGTATGCCTACGACAACCTCATGTATGTGGTGGCAGGCGAAGTCGCCGCTGCTGCAGGTGGCAAGCCATACGCACAGTTGGTACGCGAGGAGATATTCCAGCCACTGGGCATGCAGCGCTGCCAGGTAGGCGCGTGGTCACCGGTGGCGCTGGGCAATATCGCCCAGCCGCATCATCGTGACGGCAAGCGCAATATCGCCGCCGAACGCGATCCTGCACAGGTCACCGATTTTCTGTCGATGGCTGCTGGCGGAATACGCTGCAGCCTCAATGACATGCTGCGCTGGATGCAGGTGCTGCTGGACCCGGCACAGGCCCCAGGTTGGCTGGACGCGACCCAGCGGCGTGCGCTGTGGACGGCGCATATGCCGATGCCGATCAGCCAGCGCCTGCGCGACTGGGACAACACGCACTTCTACGCCTACGGCTATGGCTGGCGTCTGTCGGATATGGATGGGCAGTGGAAGGTCGCGCACACCGGCACCTTGTCCGGCATGTATTCCTCGCTGGCCTTGCTGCCGGATCGCAAGACCGGTGTGGTGATCCTGATCAATGGCGAAGGCGAGGACGCACGTACCGCATTGATGCAGGCCATGCTCAAGCATTACACCGCACCGGCCGCGAACAATGATGTGCTGCATTACGCAGGCTTGATCGACGAAGCGGCCGCGCAGCGGCGCTCGGCCGGTCATGTGCGCCCGGCATTGCCGGATGCGCGGCCGGCCACGCTGGCCGAGTTCGGCAACAAAGCCGGCGTCTGGCAGGACCCGTGGTTTGGCGAGGTGTCCTTGTGCCCGCGTGATGGCAAGCTGCAGTTCGCCTCGGTCAAGTCGCCGCGCATGAGCGGGCAAGTAATGCGTGCCGGCGAGCGCTGGTATGTGTCATGGCAGGGATTGGGCGAAGATGCCGATGCTTGGCTGGAATTCTCCGGCGACGCGCAACAACCACTGCTGCATCTACGTGCCATCGACCCGGATATCGACTTCAGCTATGACTACCCCGATCTGGAATTCCAACGCCGTGGCGATTGCCGCTAAGTCGCTGCCATTGTTGCTGGCGCTGTTGCCATTCACCGCGCTTGCCCAGCAGGTGCAGGTATCGGCGGCAAAGACGCCCGCACAGGCAGGCATCGTCGATGTCACCACCCTGGCCCCGGATATCGCCCTGGATATCCGCTACGCCGGCACCGACAACTTCACCGGTCGCGTCGTCCCCGGCTATGAAGCACCGCGTTGCTATCTGCTGCAGCCGGTAGCGCAGGCTTTGGCACGCGTGCAGCGCGGGCTGCGCGCGCAGGGCTATCGACTGCAGGTGTTTGACTGCTACCGGCCGGTGCATTCGGTGACCTCGTTCGTCGCCTGGGTGCACGACGGCAAGGATCAGATCGCCAAGCAACGCTATTACCCCAACATCGACAAGAGCCGCCTGCTCGATGGCTATATCGCCGAAACGTCCGGTCACAGCCGGGCGGCTACGGTCGATCTGGGCGTGCTGGATTGCCGCAGCATGCCTTGCACCGCCTTGGACATGGGCACCGGATTCGATCGCTTCGATGTGCTGGCGCATACCGCCAACCCCGATATCAGCGCGTTGCAGAAGCAGAACCGGCAGCTGCTGCTGGATGCGATGCAGGCGCAGGGCTTTGCCAACTATCCAATGGAATGGTGGCATTACACCTTCAAGCCCGAGCCCACGCCCACCACGGCCTACGACTTCGCGGTGCGTTGAGCGGGGCAGGGGCGGTTAGACTGCGGTTCCCTGAATGGACCGCGCCGCGCCCATGAATCTGGTTCTGCATTACGGCCTGCTGGGCTCGCTGGAAGCTGGCTTGATCGCCTTGGCGATTGGCTTTGTGGTGTTCGCACTGTGGTGGCAGGTGTGCCGGCGTGGAGGGCTGAGGCACGGACATGCCATCGCCTACTCCGCGCTGATAGCGGCGGCCATTGCTGCTGGCGTGGATGGCTGGAAGCTGTTTTCGCTGGGCATGGTCAACCTGCAGTCGCCGCTGTACGCCAAATTGGCGCTGGCTTCGATCCATGATCCGGACCAGCTGGGCACGCGCGTGCTGTTTGAGTTGATCGGTGTAGCCGTTGGCGTCGGCCTGGGTTGGTTGTTGTTCAGTTCGCGGCAACCGCTGGCTGACACCACGCATGATGCTTGAGGCGTCGGCATTGCATCGATAAGCACGATGGTTGGAACGCTCTAATCATCGGCTTACTTTCACTTCATGCACGGCTAACAGGGGCCGTAACCGCTGATCCCGTGCGAGTGGTTAACAGGATGTTCGCTGCGGTTTTCAGGGGTGCAAGCGATTCAGGCGCAGCTTGTCAGGGTTGGGGTGTGCGGAATTTCCGCGCTTTTGCCAACACACGAGGAAGACCTGATGACCGTACGTAATCGCACCCCGCTGTTCGCCCTGGTTGCCATCGTTGGTTCCGCGCTTGCACTGCCGGCCATGGCGCAGGATGCACAGGATCAGGCCGCCGCTGCGCAGGCACAGGCTGCGCAGGCACAGGATTCGGCAGAACAGGCGCAGAACGCTGCTGCCAGTGCATCAAGCAGCGCCGCCAAGGCCTCGGCAGCGGCCGGTGGCGGCCAGAGCTGGGCAGATGTTGACGCCGATGGTGATGGCGTCATCAGCAAGACCGAGTCGCAGGCCAACGCTGGTTTGGCGCAGGTATTTGATGAGGCTGACGGCAACAAGGATGGCAAGCTGACGGCGGATGAGTACCGGACTTATGCGGCTGCGCATAAGAATTGATTGGTAACCGGGCAGGGCTCGAAGAGCACCCCTCCCCAACCCTCCCCTGCGCTATGCGCAAGGGAGGGGGTAGAAGCGGCATTGCGCGATGAACCAGCAGTTTGCGCGGTCCGCTCCCTCCCTTGCGCATAGCGCAGGGGAGGGCTGGAGAGGGGTGCTCTTGCCGTTGCACTTTGCTCGAGCTGTCAAACCAGCCAACAAAACCGCACCTTCCAGACGCGATCCCCTATTCACCGCAGGGCAGATTGCTATCCTGTGCGGCATGAACATGCAGACTTCCCCCTCCGCCATCGGCCTGGTCGGCTTCGACGGCGATGACACGCTCTGGAAGAGCGAAGACTATTACCAGAAGGCCGAGCACGAATTTGGCCTGATCCTCAGCAACTACATCGACCTGCACGACGCCGGCACCGCCCAGCATCTGCTCAAGGTGCAGCGGCGCAACCTGGCTGTGTTCGGTTACGGCGCCAAAGGCATGACCCTGTCGATGCTGGAAGCGGCCATCGAGCTGACCGACGAGAAGATATCCGCGCACGACCTGCGCCAGATCGTCGAGATCGGCCGGCGCACGCTTGAGCACCCGGTCGATGTCATCGATGGCGTCCGCGAAGCGGTGGCTGCCATCGCTGCCGAGTATCCGGTGGTGCTGATCACCAAGGGCGATCTGTTCCATCAGGAGCAGAAGATCGAGCGTTCCGGCCTGCTGGACCTGTTCCCGCGCATCGAGATCATCTCGGAGAAGGACCAGTCGACCTATGCCAAGGTGTTGGCCGAGTTCAACATGCCGGCCGAGCGTTTCGTGATGATCGGCAACTCGCTGCGCTCGGATATCGAGCCGGTGCTGGGCCTTGGCGGTTGGGGCATCCACACCCCGTACGCGATGACCTGGGCGCACGAGGCCGAGCACGGTGTCTCCGCAGAAGAGCCGCGCCTGCACCACGCCGACACCGCCCATCAGTGGCCGGAAGCAGTGCGCGCTGTCGCCGCGCAGGCCGCAGCGGCACAAGGCAACTGAGATGAGCGCGGCCAGCTCCCGGCAACGCCTGCGTCGGCCAGCACTGCTGCTGCGACTGGGTCTGCTGGCAGCTGCCGTGCTGTCCTTACCCCTGCCGTTGCTGGCACAACAGCCGGCAACGGCAGCGGTGGCCGAGGTCTACGCGCCGGCCACCGGTGACGCCTGGGTGGACAAGCAGCTGGCCGACATCAACGCCTATGCCGCGCGCTACCCGGAAGCCTTCGTCGATGAGTTGGCGCGTTATGCCAGCGCCCGCCCGGGCTATGTGCAGGCCTTGCTGCAGGACCATGGCTGGAAGCCCGGCGATGTCTATCTGGCCTGCTTCTGGGGCAAGCTCAACGGTAGCAACTGCCGTACCGCGGTAAAGGCCCGCGCCCAGCAGCCCCAGGCCAACTGGAAAGAGGTGCTGGCTGGCCTGCAGCCGCCACCCGACAACCTGCGCTGGCGCGCCCTGCGCCACGCGATCGTCGCCAGTTTCGACCACTGGGACCGGCCGATCACGCTGGACCCGCTGCTGCAGCGCCAGCTCGGCGACCGCGCCCAACGCGAGGCGGTAACGCGCAAAAGCGCCGCGGAGTAAACGGCGGCAGTAATTGCTGCCGAGTGGATAGGCGTGGCGGTCGATTCCGGGCGAAAATGGCGTTCCTTCGATTTCGCGTCAAAGCGCTTTGTCATGACCGCCGACCGTTTCGTTTCGCCCGATCACATCCGCAGCCTGTTCTCGCAGGCGATGTCGCATATGTACCGCACCGAAGTGCCGTTGTACGGCACCTTGGTGGAGCTGGTTGGCGCGATCAACGCCGACGTCCTGGCCGCGCAGCCGGAATTGGCCGCGAAGATGCAGCGCAGCGGCGAACGCGAGCGCCTGGACGTGGAGCGCCATGGCGCGATCCGCGTCGGCACTGCGCAGGAACTGGCCACGCTTGGCCGCCTGTTCGCGGTGATGGGCATGCAGCCGGTGGGGTATTACGACCTGTCGGTGGCCGGCGTGCCGGTGCATTCCACCGCCTTCCGCCCGGTCGATGGCGAGTCCTTGAACCGCAACCCGTTCCGCGTGTTCACCTCGTTGCTGCGTTTGGAGCTGATCGAAGACGCCGCACTGCGCGAGCAGGCCGCCGAGATCCTCGCCCGCCGCAACATCTTCACCGCTGGCGCGCTGCAGCTGATCGAGCAGTGCGAACGCGATGGCGGCCTGAGCGAAGACGATGCCTGGCGCTTCGTCGTTGAGTCACTGGAAACCTTCCGCTGGCACAACGAAGCCACCGTCTCGCTGAAGACCTATCACGCCCTGCATGGCGCGCATCGTCTGGTCGCCGACGTGGTCAGCTTCCGTGGCCCGCATATCAACCACCTCACCCCGCGCACGCTGGACATCGATGCCGCACAGGTGGCGATGCAGTCGCGTGGTCTTGCGGCCAAGGCCGTGATCGAAGGCCCGCCGCGCCGTGATTGCGCCATCCTGCTGCGCCAGACCAGCTTCAAGGCGCTGGAGGAACTGGTGCATTTCCCCTCCGGTGCGGACAACGACGCTGGTACCCATACCGCACGCTTTGGTGAAATCGAACAGCGCGGTCTTGCGCTGACGCCGAAGGGGCGCGATCTGTATGACGCCCTGCTTGCGCAGGCGCGCGGTGGTGAAGGCAGTGCCGGTGGCGACTACATGCAGCGTCTGCAGAACGCGTTTACCGCGTTCCCGGACGACCATGCAACGCTGCGTCGCGAGGGCCTGGGCTATTACCGTTACAGCCTGACCGATGCCGGTCTTGCCGCTGATGCTCCAACCCGTGCCTTGCCGGCGGAAGTGTTGATCGAGCGCGGCCTGGCCAGCGCTGATCCGATCATCTATGAGGATTTCCTGCCGGTGAGTGCGGCGGGGATTTTCCAGTCGAATCTTGGTGGTGGTGAGCAGCGTGCGTATGCCGCGCGTGCCAACCGTGATGCGTTCGAGCAGGCCTTGGGTGCGACGGTCAGCGATGAGTTCGCGATCTATGAGCGCCTGCAGGCTGAGTCGCTGGCAGCGCTGAACGCCTGATGCATTGCCCCTCCCTTTGCCGCAGGCAAGGGGAGGGCCGGGGAGGGGTGCTTCTGCTCTGCTCCCTCCCATTGCCATAGGCAAGGGGAGGGTTGGGGAGGGGTGCTGTTGCCGTTGCTTCAAGGCAACTGCATCAATCCAAGCAAGCCAAGCTTCAAATGCAGATCAAGCGCAAAAGCTCACCCCTCCCCAACCCTCCCCTGCGCTACGCGCAAGGGAGGGGGCGCAAGCGGCTGGCTCAAGCGCCGTAGCGGGTCTTCAACATCGCCCACGCCGAGCGCAATGCCAGCGCTTCACCGCCGGCCGGGCGGCCCGGGCGTTCGCCGTCGTTCCAGGCGTAGACGTCCAGATGCGCCCACACCTGGCCTTCGTTGATGAAACGCTCCAGATACAGCGCAGCAGTCACCGAGCCGGCCATGCGCGAGCCGGCGTTGGCCAGGTCGGCAATGCCGCTGTTGAGGTAGCGCAGGTAGGGACGCCACAAGGGCATGCGCCAGACCGGGTCGCGGGTGCTGTCGCCGGCCTGCAGCCACTGGTTGGCCAGGGTGTCGTCGTTGGCGAACAGCGCCGGCAGATCCGGGCCCAAGGCGATGCGTGCAGCACCGGTGAGGGTGGCGAAATCGAGGATGGTGTCCGGGTTCTGCTCGCTGACATAGGTCAGCGCGTCGCACAGCACCAGGCGGCCTTCGGCGTCGGTGTTGTCGATCTCCACGGTGATGCCCTTGCGGGTGGTGATCACTTCACCGGGGCGGAAGGCATCCGGGCCGACCGCATTTTCCACCGCAGCCACCACCAGGGTCAGCTGCACCGGCAGTTGTTGCGCCATCACCAGGCCCGCCAAGGCGATGGCGTGGGCGGCACCGCCCATGTCCTTCTTCATGTTGCGCATGCCGTCGGCCGGCTTCAGATCCAGGCCGCCGGTGTCGAAGCACACGCCCTTGCCGACCAGCGCCAGATGCGGCGCACCCGCGTTGCCCCAGCGCAGCACGATCAGGCGCGGTGCGCGGTGCGAGGCGCGGCCAACCGCGTGGATGGTCGGGAAATTCATTTCCAGCAGTTCGTCGCCGGCAATCACTTCCAGCTCGCCACCATGGGCTTCGACCAGATCGCGCGCGGCGTCTTCCAGCTGCTGCGGGCCCATGTCTTCGGTGGGCGTGTTGACCCAGTCGCGCACCCGCAGGCAGGCGGTCACCACGTCGAGAATTTCAGCGGCCGGCGTTGCCAGCAGCTGTGCGGCCGGGCGCGCCAGCTTGCGGTAGCGGTCGAAGCGGTAGCTTCCCAGGCCCCAGCCGATCTGCAGGTTGGCGCTGCTGCTGGCGTCCAGTTCGTTGGCGACCTGCCAGGTTGTGCCTGCGGGCAGTGCGAACGGTGCGTGGGCATAGGCGTAGGCATCGGCGTGATCGCCAACGCCGAGCAAGGCGCCGGCAATGCCGTTGTCGCCGGGCAGCAGCAGTACGCTGTTCGGTGCGGCGTTGAACTGCTGCGCTGCGGCCCAGGCCTGCACGGCGGCAGGCTGCTGTGCGTTCCACGCGGCAAAGCCGTCGCGGTCCAGCACGTACAGCGGCAGGGCATTGGTGGAATCGGTGGTGTAAGCGGTAATCGGGGTCATGGTGCTCTCTTGCGTCTGCTGGCGGCCGTGGGCTTAGCGCTGCGGGTTGGAGGCGTTGCCATCCAGCCAGTCGGCCAGTCCGGTCAGGGTGTCGAACTGCAGATCGGGCTGCAGTTCGGTGTGGGTCCATGAGTGTTCTTCGCGGTTGATCCAGCAACCACGCAGGCCAGCGCGCATCGCACCGGCTACGTCCATCTCGGCATGGTCGCCGACGTGCAATACCTGTGCGTGTTCAACGCCAAGGCGCTCGCAAGCCGCATGGAAGATGCCCGGGTCCGGCTTGGCCGCGCCGAACTCGCGAGAGCCCAGTTGGAAGGCGAACAATTCGCCGATACCAATCCGCTGCAGGTCGGCATTGCCGTTGCTTACTGCTGCTACCGGCACGCGCGCGGCGATGCGGCGCAGTGCCGCCAGTGCATCGGGATAGAACTCGACCTGGTTGCGCGCGGCGTAGAACGCTTCGTAGGCCGGGTCCAGCAGGTCCATGCTCGCGCCGCTCTTTTCCAGCGCCTCGGCCAGGGTCAACCGGCGCAATGCGCTCAGGTCGTAGTGCAGTTGCGGGTTGTCGCGGAACGAGCGCTCACGCAGTTCACGCATGGCCGTGACCGGATACATGCTGGCGGTGGCCGGGCTGTGTTCCAGCATCCAGTCATGCAGCACCTGGTCGATGCGGGCGCCGATGGGAGCGAACGGCCACAGGGTGTCGTCCAGATCGAGGGTGATGGCGAGTACGGGAAAGTTCATCCGGGCATTTTACGCCAAGCCCATGAGCCGGGCCTGTCGGGGCCGTGGCTGCTCGCTTTTGTAGGAGCGGCGTCAGCCGCGAAGCAGGCGCATTATCAGTTGGCATGGATGCTGATTTCGGCAGCATCATCAGCTTCGCCGCTTACGCCGCTCCTACAAAAAGCAGCGCTATTCCAGTAGCTTCGCCCAGCCGTGCATGCCGTCGACGCGGCTCAGCACCAGCTTCACGCAGACCAGCAATGGCACCGCCAGCAGCAGGCCGACCATGCCCCACAGCCAGCCGAACAGCATCAGCGCCAGAATCAGCATCAGTGGCGAGATCGCCATGCTGCGGCCGAGCACGATAGGCGTGATCAACTGCCCCTCCAGCGTATGCAAGGCCAGATAAGCCAGCGCCGGCAGCAGGGCGGTCAGTGGATCGCGGAATTCGACGAAGCCCATCAGCAGCATCAGCACGATGCCGATCAGCGGCCCCACATACGGGGCGAAATTCAGCAGCGCGGCCACCGTGCCCCACAGCAGGGCCTCGGGCAGGGCGATGCCGAGCAGCATCAGCACGCCGGACAGGATCAGGCCCAGGCCGACGTTGATGATGGTGATGGTCAATACATAGCGCGATATCTCGCGCTCGATCGAACGCAGGATTTCGGCGGTGAAGCGCTTCTGCTGGCGATTGGGCAGCAGCGCGATCACATGCCGCTGCAGGTTTTCGCCGTAGACCATGAAGAACAGGGTCAGCAGCACCACCGCCAGCGCCGAGGCGGCCAGCTTGGGCGTGCGCACCAGTGCCTTGTAGGGATCATCAAGCTGGGTGCGTATCACCTGCACCTTGCGGTTGCCTTCGCCGCCGGCGGCGCGGGCGAAGCTCTCCGCGGCCTGGTTGGCCTGCTGCACCGGTTTGACGAAGTCCTGCACCTTGCGCGAGATCTGCCGCATCTGTTGCGGCGCTTCTTGCACCCATTCGGTGGCCGGGCCGGCCAGTTGTACGGTCAGCGCGGCACTACCGGCCAGGCCTGCCGCCAGCACCAGGAGGGCGCCGAGGAAGCGTGGCAGGTGCATTTTCTGCAGCAGGCGGATGATGGGGTTGCCGATCAGCGCGAAGAACATCGCCAACAGCACTGGCAGGATGACTTCCTGCGCGGCCCACAGCGTATAGCCCACCGCCAGCGTCGCCAGTACCACCAGGGCGACGGGCGCGCGCGGGCGTGGCGCAGGGGCTTCGGCGGTGCGGGGTGTGGCGTCGGGCAACGGGTCAGACATGCGGGCAGCGCTCCGTGAACGGAACGGCGCGCAGTGGCGCCGTGCTCAGGATTCTGACAGTTCTGTCGCCGCTTCGGCGGGACGGGGCGGTGTGCTGTTATTGCGCGGGTCGGCGGAAGCTGATTGCGGCGACGGTGGGGCGTCGTCGTTGTCGCCTTCGTCGTCGGTGCCTTCATCGGCATCGGCCGCAGCCTGCCCGGCCATTACCCCGGCCGCAGCCGCAGCGGCGGCAAACGAGGCGACCGAGGCCTGCGCACTGCTGACCAGCCCGGACACCGAGCCGATCATCTGCAGCCAGCGGCTGCCGCTGAAGGCACCGCCGGGTTCGAGCTTTCCGGCCAGGAAGCCGCCGGCCAGACCGACAACCACGATGCGACCTGGCGTCCATGCGCTACGCCAGCTCTGGTTGAGCTGGTTCCACTGCTGGGTGGTTTCCTCGCCACGCACCTGCACCACGGCTTCGGCGCGGCGCACACGGCGTTGCAGGGCTTCGAAATTCACGGTGTGTTCTCCCCGGGGATCTTCACTTCGGCATCGGGGTCTTCGCCATTGGGCTCGTCGAACAGGCCCAGCCGCGACAACTGTCGACGGGTGGCATGCATGCCGGTGTGGTGGAAGAAGTACGACACCCGCCAGATCGCATAGCCGGTGACGGCCAGGCTGGTGAGGGTGGGGATCAGCAGCGAGACGAACAGCGACAAGCCCATGTATTGCAGCATCGCCACCGCGGTGGCTGCCAACAGCAGCCACGCCGAGGCGCCGAATACGATGGCCACGCCGCTCCACGCCAGTGAACGACCAAACGCGCTGCGCGCCAAGGACAGGTCGGCCGAAGCCAGCCTGCGCAGGGAGCGCAGCGTGTTGGAAGCCGAGTCCAGCGTCTGCCGGCCGGCCGCGCCAACCTGACGGATGCTTTCTTCCAGCCCGGGCGCCTGGCCCGGGGTGGAATCGTCGCCGGTGGGCGGTGTTGCGTTATCGCTCACGCCGATCAGTCGTTGCTGCGGGCGAGCTTGGCGATGATCCAGCCAGCGGCGAAGGCCACGCCGAACGAGGCCAGCGGACGCTCACGGATGAGGTCAGCGGCGCTGTCGATCAGGTCCTTGCCCTTGTCCACCAATGCGTCGACCTGTTCCTTGGCGGCGGCACCGCCCAGTTCAGCGGCGGCCAGGCCGGACAGCGCGCTGTCGGACAGTTCGGCCTTCATGTTGGCCTTGCCCAGACGCAGTTCGTCGCCGGCAGCACCGGCAGCGCCCTTGACGGCCGAGCCAGCGGCGGAAGCGGCGGACTTCAGGTGTGCGCCAGCCTCGCCCAGGTGGTCCTTCATGTTCTCGGTATTGGTGGGGCTCATCGTGATCTCCTGGTTTCAGCGGGTGCGCCGGATGGCGCGCGGTTGCAACAGAACTCAACAAATAGCAGTTGCCGGGTGTAAACAACGTTACGCCGGCACAACAAGTTGCTCACCCGAGCATCATCGCATCATCAATTGGCCACGCTGGCTGCCACCACGCAGGATGCTCAACACCAGCTGCGGCGGGCGTTGGCCGAAGCTGGCACGCCAGCCAGCGAGGTCAGTGAACGCACCGCTGCTGGCCGCGAGAATCACATCACCACCGGCCAAACCTGATTGCGCAGCGCGGCTGCCGCGCGCCACTTCGCTGACCAGCACGCCGTTGATGCCGGCCTGCCGCAGCGATTCGGGCAGATCGGCAAAGGTTGCACCGCTCAGGCGCGGGTCCAGCGTGTCGCCGGCCACTGCGCGCGGTTGTTCCTTCAAGGTGGCCTTGAGCTGCAGCGGCTTACCGTCGCGGCGTACTTCCAGATCGACCGTGCGGCCGACCGTGGAGAGACCCTCAAAGTTGTGCAGGGCCTGCGCGCTGTCCACGCGCTGGCCGTTGATCGCGGTGACCACGTCGCCAGCCTTTACCCCGGCCGCCGCTGCACCGGAACCCGGCAGTACCCGCGTCACCAAGGCGCCGCGGGCTTCTTCCAGGCCCAGCCCCTGCGCGATCTGCGGGGTCAGGTTCTGGGTTTCCACACCCAGCGTGCCGCGCACCACCACGCCCTTGGTGATCAGCTGCTCGACCACGTCGCGGGCGAGGTTGGACGGAATGGCCAGGCCCAGGCCGATGTTGCCGGCCATGCTGCCCTGCGGGTTGTAGCTGGCGGTATTGATGCCGACCAGTTGGCCGTTGAGGTTGACCAGCGCACCGCCGGAATTGCCAGGGTTGATCGAGGCATCGGTCTGGATGAAGTTCTGGTAGCCCAGCCCGCGAATGCCGCTGCGGCCCACCGCCGAGACGATGCCGGAGGTGACGGTCTGGCTGAAGCCGAAGGGGTTGCCGATCGCCACCACGAAGTCGCCCACGCGCAGCTGGTCGCTATTGCCCAGCGGCAGCGCGGTCAGCTTTTCGGCCGGGATGCGGATCAGGGCGATGTCGGTGTCGCGGTCCGAGCCGAGGAATTCGGCCTTGACCGTACGCCCGTCGGCCAGGGTGACCTGTACGTCGTCGGCGTTCTCGACCACATGGTGGTTGGTCAACACGTAGCCGCGCGCTGCATCGATGATCACGCCCGAGCCCAGCGACTCGTTGATGCGCTCCTGCGGCACCTGCGGGAACAGGCGGCGGAAGAACGGGTCATCGAAGTAGGGGTTGCGTACCCGCACCACCTGTTTGGTGTTGACGCTGACCACGGCTGGCATGGCCTGTTCCAGCATCGGTGCCAGCGACGGCACAGCCTGCCCGGCAACCGCGGACGGCAATGCGGCGGTGGTGGGCAATACCGTGCTCAGCGAGGCGGCGTCGGCGCGGTTGTCCAGGTGGGCGTTGATGGCGGAGACGGTGAAGCCACCAAAGGCGGCGGCCAGGGCCAGGGTCAGCAGGGTCGGGATGGGTCGCATTGCCGGGGGTTCCATGCGTGGGTGCTCGAGGGCGGCACCGGTGTGGGCGGGTTGCTGAACACGAGTGTGGCGGGGGGCAGCTAAATCGGCAATGAAACTTCTGCATTGCCGCAATCCCAAGAGGCCCAAGCTCTGCAGGGAATGCAATAGCCCGACGGCTGATTTTTCGTTTGACATCACCCCGTGGGTGGGTAAGCTTGGCCGGGTCATCACCCACTAGATGTTGGGTTGATGTGAAAAGCGTCCCCAAGCAGTAGGGTTTAGTGCTCGGGGTGCAAGCACCCCAACGGAAGGCGTGCAATGACCGCGACAGTGATGCAGAAAACCGGTATTTCCCGGAATCCCCTCATCCCGCCGACAGGCGCGTAATCACGCGCCTGCGCGTCGTTGTCTTTGCTGCCCGGCCTGTTTGGGAAAAGAAAAATCGCACCGCAAGGTGCCCCAGGAGAGTTTCCACAATCATGAGTACGGTGCGTCTGGAAGTGGTCAGCAATCAAACCAAGTCGGACATGATCCCTCTGCAACCTGCCTCGCAGGACATCTGGGAAAAGAAGTACCGCCTCACGACCAAGGCGGGCGAAGCGCTGGATGCCGATATCGACGGCACCTACCTGCGCGTGGCCCGTGCCTTGGCTGACGCCGAGGCCACCGACGACAAGCGCGCCTACTGGTATGAGCGTTTCGCCTGGGCCCTGCGCCGTGGCGCGATCCCGGCTGGCCGCATCACCTCCAATGCCGGTGCGCAGCAGCACAAGCCGGCCACCAGCACCATCAACTGCACCGTGTCGGGCACCATCACCGACTCGATGGACGGCATCCTGGAGAAGGTCCACGAAGCGGGCCTGACCCTGAAGGCCGGCTGCGGCATCGGCTACGAGTTCAGCACCCTGCGTCCGCGCGGTGCCTTCGTCGCTGGCGCTGGCGCCTACACCTCCGGGCCGATGTCCTTCATGGATATCTACGACAAGATGTGCTTCACCGTGTCCTCGGCCGGTGGCCGTCGTGGCGCGCAGATGGGCACCTTCGACGTATCCCACCCGGACGTTAAGGACTTCATCCGCGCCAAACGCGAAGACGGCCGCCTGCGCCAGTTCAACCTGTCGCTGCTGATCACCGATGGCTTCATGGATGCGGTCAATACCGACGCCGACTGGCAGCTGGTGTTCCCAATCAACACCAAGGAACAGGCCGAGCTGGACCCGTCCAGCGGTGAGGAAGTGGTGTGGCGCGAATGGCCGACCCACGAAAACTACATCGTCCGCGACGACGGCCTGGTGGCCTGCAAGGTGTATGGCCACATCCGTGCCCGTCACCTGTGGGACATGATCATGGTCTCCACCTATGACTACGCCGAGCCGGGTTTCATCCTGATCGACCGCGTCAACGAGATGAACAACAACTGGTGGTGCGAGAACATCCGCGCAACCAACCCCTGCGGCGAGCAGCCGCTGCCGCCGTACGGCGCCTGCCTGCTGGGCTCGGTGAACCTGACCAAGTTCGTGCGTGACCCGTTCACCGACAAGGCCTCGTTCGACTGGGACGAGTACAAGGAAGTGGTGCGCGTGTTCACCCGCATGCTCGACAACGTGGTCGAAGTGAACGGCCTGCCGCTGGAACAGCAGCGCAACGAGATCATGCGCAAGCGCCGCCACGGCATGGGCTTCCTCGGCCTGGGCAGCACCATGACCATGCTGCAGATGAAGTACGGCAGCACCGAGTCCTGCGAGTTCACCGAAGCCATCGCCCGCGACATGGCCGTGGCTGGCTGGGAAACCGGCCTGGAACTGGCCCGTGAGAAGGGCGCCGCCCCGATCATGGAAGAGCAGTTCGCGGTCACCGCCGCGATGCTGCGCCAGCGCCCGGAAATGAAGAAGGACGGCTGGAAGCTCGGCCAGAAGATCGCCGGCAAGGTGCTGCACGCCCGCTACAGCCGCTACATGCAGCGCGTGGCCACGGTGGCCCCGGAGCTGGTGGAAGAACTTGCCACGGTCGGTTCGCGCTTCACCCACCACAGCTCCATCGCCCCGACCGGCACCATCAGCCTGTCGCTGGCCAACAACGCCTCCAACGGCATCGAGCCCTCGTTCGCGCACCACTACAGCCGCAACGTGATCCGCGAAGGCAAGAAGTCCAAGGAAAAGGTGGACGTGTTCTCGTTCGAGCTGCTGGCCTACCGCCAGCTGGTCAACGACAAGGCCATGCCGTTCTCCGACGAGGCTGACGCCCAGCTGCCGGAGTACTTCATCAGCGCCGACGACATCTCGCCCAAGGAACACGTGGACGTGCAGGCCGCCGCGCAGAAGTGGGTGGACAGCTCGATCTCCAAGACCGCCAACGTACCCACCGATTACCCGTACGAGCAGTTCAAGGACATCTACCGCTACGCCCACGAGCAGGGCTTGAAGGGCTGCACCACCTTCCGTTTCAACCCGGCCGCCTTCCAGGGCGTGCTGGTCAAGGAAGCGGATCTTGAGAACACCACCTACCGTTTCGAGCTGGAAGACGGCCAGGTGGTGGAGGTCAAGGGCAACGAACAGATCGAGTACGACGGCGAGATGCACACCGCCGCCAACCTGTTCGACGCCCTGAAAGAAGGCTATTACGGCAAGTTCTAAGTGCCTTCATCGCCCTCCCGGTCGCGCGCTGGGAGGGCATGACGGTGGCTTCGCCGCCATCTTCTTGTTGCGCGCTTGTTTCACGTTGCATCGGCTTCGATATAGCATCGCCACATTACAGACCCGATGCCCTTAGGAGGGCTTTATGAGCAATGGTAATGGTGTGACCGCGACCGTAACCCAGGTTGCCGAGGACGTGAAAGAAACCGTCAAGGAAACCGTCGTCCACGCGGGCGAGAGCATCGCGGCAACCGCCAGCGATGCCGTGGTCGCAGTGAAGGCCAGCGCAAAGAAGGTTGAGGCCGGCGCCAAGAAGCAGGTTGCCAAGGTCAAGAAGGCTGTAAAGAAGGCCGAAAAGGCCGTCAAGAAGGCTGAGAAGGTTGTCGCCAAGAAAGCCAGCGCGGCCAAGAAGGAAGTAAAGAAGAAGGTGGCCTCCGTCCGCCAGAAGCTGGAAGCCGCCAAGGCCAACGCCACCGCCGAAGCTACCGAGCTGAAGAAGAAGGGCGCCGGCAAGCGCGCAGCGACCAAGAAGGCCATCGCCAAGGTCGAGAAGAAGGCCGCCAGCAAGGTCGCCTCGGCCAAGAAGACGGTGAAGGCTGCCGAGAAGAAGGTCGCCAAGGCCGTCGGCAAGAAGGCTGCTGCCGCAAAGAAGTCGGTGAAGGCCGCCGAGAAGAAGATTGCCAAGGCCGTCGTCAAGAAGACCACTGCTGCCAAAAAGGCGGTGAAGAAGGTCGAAAAGAAGGCCGCCAAGAAGGTCGCCGCCGTCAAGAAGACGGTGAAGGCCACTGAAAAGAAGGTCGCCAAAAAGGTCGCCAAGAAAGTAGCCGTCAGCAAGAAGACGGTTGCCAAGAAGGTTGCCGTGACCAAGAAGACCGTGGCCAAGAAGGCCGCTGTCGCAAAGAAGACGGTTGCCAAGAAAGCAGCCAGCGCCAAGAAGACGGTTGCCAAGAAGGCCACCGCAGTGAAGAAGGCCGTCAAGAAGGCCACCCGCAAGTAAGCCGCACCGCGCGCCCCGGCCCGCAGGGGCGGGGCGCCGCCCCCGGCATAGCGGCACCACCACCTGAAACCAGGATTAGTACCAGGGCCCGCAACATCGACAAGAAAAAAAAGGGTTAATCCCGAGAAACACCCCCCGCCAAAGCCCGC